>DATNDM010000033.1:0-3289 GCA_035553235.1 Pyrinomonadaceae bacterium
GAACTTTCGTTTCTTGTTGAGATACGGCGACAGCGGTTTTGTCGGAAAATCCAACACGTAGTCGCGCACGAAAAGCGATTCCGAGCCGACCGGAAGCGTGTAGGTCTCGCCCTCAGGTTGAATTACCCACAGCCGCGGTGAATCACCATCACGAAATGCAGCCACCGCGCTTCGTTTGACGTCGAGATCGTGACCGCAGCGCGCCCAGTAATTCTTCTGCGGGTTATAGACCAGATCCTGTGGGACGCTGCCGTCTGCCGATGCCGTGCTCTCATAACTAAGAACGTTGTGCAGATCGTATTCTTCGAGTGAGTCAAGGGTGGGAACAGCAGTCGGACTCAACACCACCAGTACGCGACCGACCGGCACGAAGAGTCCGTCGCGGATCATCGATTTCTCCTGCCCGTTCTCTTTTCTGACGGCGCTCGCCGCGTGCAGTGGCGGTCCCAACGTACCGGCTCGTGTTAACTCAAACCGGAACATCTGGCCCGTCTCACGATTCAGTGCGTAGAGAGCGTCGTCGAAAGTCACAAGACGAAAGCCGGCGAGGTTATCGAGCGCCGGCTCGGGACGATACGCAGCTTTCTTGGTATTCCAATCGAAGCTGATCGAATACGCGCGCCGGCCGCCGTAATCGCCGCCGCGCGGAGGCAGGTCCGCGACCACGTAAATCCGGTTGCCAAAACCCACCAAATCAATGGCTGCCCGAGGAAGAATCGCGATCCGGGATAGATCCGTGTGCAGCGTCAGGGGCGGAATCGTTTCCGGCGTTCCATCGATAGCGAAAGCTACCACTTCGGTATCGTGACCATTTCGCTTCAAGCAGAAAAATCTATTGCCTAAAGTTGTTAGGGCAAACCACTCCGTCGAAGCATCAGCAGTTTTCTTGACGAACATCAGCTTCTTCAACGCTGGTGACGGATCGAGTTTGCCGACATCGGCGATGTACAAGCCGTCAGTGGTCAACAACGCAATCTTCGGAGCGCTCACGGCGAGTCCAACGGGTTGACCAGCGACCTCGGGCTTCGTCATGTGTTGCCACGACGTCACCAACACGTGCTTCGATCGACTCTCCGGTTTCGCTTCGATCAGAATCGTTTCGGGGCCCGTTTTACCGGCACTAACGCGCATCACGCCGCTGCCCTCGAACGAACCGCCGAAAGTCTGCTGCGTGAGCCTGATAACACGCGTCGTATCGCCCGCGGTGATGATTACCTGTGGAACGCCCCACGCCGCCCAATCCATTTCGATCAGACCAAAAGGCAAAACCTTGCCTTGTCGTGGACCGATGTAAATGTGCTTCTTGTTCGCCGTATCCAGCGTGAGCATCTTCACGATTTGCACGTTCGGCTTGCCCTCACGCTTCACTTCCGCTTGCAACACGTAGTTCATCAAACCGACCACGCGGACTGACAAAGATCCGCCGGCAATCTTGAAATCCGCGGTGGGATCTGAGCTGAGTGATAACTCGGAGTTGTCGCCGGGCAATGGTCCGCGCAGGATTGCACTCACGCCGTCCGGTATTTTCCACGTGATCTTCACTAAATCTCCGGGCGTGACCATCGTCGGGTTTTTCGCGTCGGAGGTTAGCGTGACTACGGGAAGATCCTTCTCTTGCGTCGACTTCAATTGCAGCTTGCCGTCGACGCGATCTTCCGGATCGTCGTGTGCGTAGCTGTACGTAAGATCGATGTTGTCCTGCTTCGTTTGCGGGTTCAGAGGAATGCGAATGATCGACTCAGCGCCCGCCGCAAACTTGATCGGATCGCTCAACTGCTCGCCAGTCTGCTGGTCGCGATCGTTGATGAGCACGATGATGGGCGTTGAGTCAGACGATTCGCGCCTGGCCCAGACGGACCAGCCCTGCGGCCCGTTCACCACATCATCGAGACGCATGGCGCCCGGCGGCGTCTCATTGCTCGCGGCCTTGACGGCTGCGTCATTGACAGCCGCGCTCACCAGCGACGTCGGCGGATAAAGCTCGATCGCCAGAGTTTTGTCGAGCGACGTACCGCTCGTGTTTTTGACTTTGATTGCTAACTCGTTAGCCGTAAAACTCTGGACTGTGAATTCGAGGTCTGGCATGTATCTTCCTTCTTATCTTGTTAATCCTGTGGAGTCCTGTAAGTCTTGCTCAACGTCTAACATCATTTTCAAGATTTCACAGGATTAACAAGATGACCTTTAATCGTTCAATAGCAGCAATCGGCCCTCGGTTGCGACGATCGGCTCATCGCTGAAGTACCGTGGATCGAGTGCGATGAGGGCTGCGGGCTTTTGTTCCGTTAGTGGCCCGGCGAAATTCCAGGTTCCCTTATTGCCGGTGGGCGCCGGCAACGCGAGCCTGCCCGTTGACAGCAACACCGGACCGACACGGAACGACGCTTCCATTTGCCCGGCGATCTTGTCCAACTCCGGATGCGCGAGCGTGATCGTTTTTGCCGGCACCAGCCCACACGCCGCCTGGACCGAACCCCACGGATCCATCAGCAGCGTTAGTTTTTCCGCAGCGCCGAACCCGGCTCGCAGTCCGTCGGCTTTTGGATCGCGGATGTAGTCTGAAGCCTTGATCTGTTCTGACAGTTGCGGCACGACAATACGGTTGTAAGCACCGTCTTTGAAGTAACCAATCAAGCCATCCTCGACGCTGTGTAAATCTCCGAGATTCACGCGCACTCGCAGCGCACTGAGTTCCGCGCTGCCCGGCCCTTCGAGGGGAGGTTTATGCGGACTGCTCCACGCCTTGCCAAACAACTCCAGTCCGACACTTGCACTGACTAACGCAAGCGGACGGCCCACGAGAACCGTGTCGCGACGCGCAGCGGCTGGTCGAATGCGTTGCAGCGAGTTGTCGATCAGATTAAGCAGTTCGAGTAATTTCGGGTTCGACGATGTTTCGATAAACGATTCGGCGAACTGTTTTAAAGTCGGGTTAGTGACGTTCGTGAGGGCGACACCAGCCGCGCCCGGCTCCCAACTAATACGGAACCCGGGATCGTGCCTGACGATCTTGAGATGGCCTATCAATTCACCTTTTCGATCGCAGAGCACGAGTGCTTTATCGAGTGAGTTGTAAAAAATCCAACCGCAGATCGAGTTGAGTGCTGGTTCGTTGCTTGTAACGGCGTTTCGATTTTCTGCGGCAGGAGTAAAGCGAAAGTTGAGACGAATGGGCTGGAGCACGCGCGGCGGCATCGCAAATACCTGCCGGTCGTCGTGCCAGCGCATGCGCGGGTGAAACACCTGGCCTGACGACGTGCTGCGTGCGGCTGTCAGCCCGAGCAAGTCC
>DATNDM010000034.1:0-4132 GCA_035553235.1 Pyrinomonadaceae bacterium
GTCGTCGAAACGCCGAAGACTAAGAGTTCGATGGGCGAGCAGACGAGCGCCAGTTTCGGTGTCAACCCGGAAGGAACTGAAGAGATTCGCGTCTCGACCGGCGCCATCGAGACGACCAATCAAAACGGCGAGAAGGCTTCGATTCGCGGGGGCGAATACGTCTCGGTTAACAACTCCGGCCGCCTTTCGCCTGCGCAGAAATTGTTGGACGTGCCGCAACCGGCGCGGCCACACGATCGCGAACAGGTCTTTGTTGGCCCAAATGGCGCCGCGAGTGTCGCGTTGAAGTGGCAGCGTCCGCAGTCGGGCACGCCTTCGTACTATCGCGTTGAAGTCGCGACGTCGCCTTTCTTCGTCGCGGATGGAAAAGTCATCGAACGCGATCAACTCGTCGCGACTGAATTTGGCGCCGACGATTTGCGTCCCGGTGTTTACTTCTGGCGCGTGCGCGCTACCGCAGCGACTGGTCAGGCGAGTGACTGGAGCGATCCGCTGAAGTTTGTGGTGATGGCGCGCGGCAGTTCGCAAGTCGCGGTGACGGATTTAAGCAGCGAACTACTGGGCGGCAGTATTTATCTGATCCGTGGCAAAGCCGATCCGGGCGTGACGATTCGTTGCAGTGGTCGCGAGACGATTGCGGCGCCGGATGGAGCATTTCAGATCCAGGTCACTGCCACAGCCGCGACGCGCGAGCTCACGCTCGAAGCCCAGGACTCGCGCGGCAACAGCAGTCAGTACAAAGTTTCACTTTCCACACGCGCCGGACGCGAGAAAACTTAATTCAATGTCGAGTCACGTAATCCTTTTGACGGATGCTCACGAAGCGCCAGCGTACGAGCTGATCGAAGCTCTGCGCGCGGCGGGCGTGAAGACTCTGATTGAAGGTCTGCGTGAGGTTGAAGTCGAAAAGGCGCTGGCCCAACAGAAGAAACGCGAGGGCAAAGTCGAGGTGGAAGGACCACCTCCGTTGGCCGTGTTGTACGAAGTGGTACCCGGTGCGGACATGGTCGAACTCCACACCGCGATCGATCATGCGAAGGCTTTCTGGCCCGGCGCGCCGCTGATAGCGTGTCGACGGCAGACGCACGGTTATCAAAGTCACAACCTGCGCAGTCTCGACGGCGCCACTCTCAAGCGGCTTGGATTTCTTGCGATTGCGGACAAGTCGGCACAACTCCCCGCGCTGCTGCGCGAGATTGAAGGTCACGGCAATTCAGGCGAGCTTCGGCTGCCGGAAACGTTCGAAACGCCGTCGGAAACCAGCTCGACGTCTCTGCCGCGAAAGATCAAGTTCAGTCATCTGCGCGCGGCATACGACATTGTCTCGTCTCTGCACTTCAGCGGCGACCAAAGCGGCGCGGCCCACATCGCGCTCGCGGGCTTGCAAGGCTTAATCAAAGCCGATCGTTGGGCCATCTACCTCTTCACCGAATCAAAAGGTCTCGAAAGCTCGACACTCGAAGCGATCGCGGTGCGAAGAGCCGGTGAAGAGAACGCTCGACACGAGGACGAATGGGCCCAACTCGAACCCGATCTGCCGATCGGTTCCGAAAGTAAAGCAGCCAAGCGCGCGGCGGCGGGAATGGGTATCATCAAGCGGAAGGAACGTGGACAGTTCGTGGTCGCGATTCCGTTGATCTGCGGCGAGCGCATACTCGGAGTCATCGAAGGCATTCGCGAAGGCAAAGGAGCGCACGCGTTCAAGAAAACTGACGTTGAATTGCTCGACTCACTCTCGCTCCCGATCGCGTCCGCACTCGCAAACGCGGTTCGCATCGCCGAAGCCGAACGTCTCTCGCAAACTGACGATCTGACGAAACTGCACAACGCGCGATACCTGCGCCAGTTCCTCTTGAACGAGATCCGCCGCGCGCGTCGTTATCAAACCAGCGTTGCCGCGCTCTTTCTCGATCTCGACGACTTCAAAGAAATCAACGATGAACACGGTCACCTCGTCGGCTCGCACGTTCTGATGGAAATGGCCGGCGTGATCCTCTCGTCGATACGCGACACTGACGCGGTCGCGCGTTACGGCGGCGATGAATTTGTGATCGTGTTACCTGACACCGGCACCGAACTCGCGGGCCAGGTCGCCGAACGTATTCGTCAAAAGATCCTGCGTCACAATTTCAATGGTGGCCGTCGACTTCAACTCTCTTTGACTGCGAGTTTCGGAGTCGCAGCATTCCCCAAACACGCTTCTTCCCCCCAACAACTGATCGCTTGTGCGGACACGGCCATGTATGAGGCGAAAGCCGCAAACAAAAACTGCGTCCGTTTTGCTGCTGACCTGGCCAGCAAGGATCCCGCGAAGCGCGCCGCCACGACCTTCGATAACACGGATCACACGGATATCCGTGACAATCAACCAGTGTCCGTGTAATCCGCGGATAACTCGTGTATATTTTCCCGTTTACGCGGTATGTGCTCAGGGTGTATCTTAGGATTTCGGACGTGTTTGGGCGACATTTACCGCCGATCCCACCCGAAGTTCCATTCTAACCACCCGGGAAGTGAATAAAGTCTAGATGGCGTTCAAATCTATTTTCAGCCTGTTTTCCAGCGATCTGGCTATCGATTTGGGGACGGCGAATACGCTGGTTTATGCAAAAGGACGCGGCATCGTCGTGTCTGAACCTTCTATTGTCGCAATTAATAAAGTTACTAATCAGGTCGAAGCCGTCGGACGTGATGCGAAAGATATGTTGGGCCGGACCCCCGGCAACATCGTCGCGATTCGGCCCATGAAAGACGGTGTCATTGCGAACTTTGAAGTGACGGAGAAGATGCTGCAACACTTCATCCGCAAAGCACACAATGGCAAAACGTGGGTTAGCCCACGCGTGGTCATCGGTATTCCATCAGAGATCACGCAGGTGGAAAGACGCGCTGTCGAAGACTCCGCCTATCGTGCGAAAGCTTCTGAAGTCTATCTTGTTGAAGAAGCGATGGCGGCCGCGATCGGCGCCGGTCTGCCGATCACTGAGCCACACGGAAACATGGTCGTCGATATCGGCGGCGGCACGACTGATATCGCAGTGATCAGCCTGAGCGGTATCGTTTACTCGCGCGCGGTACGAGTAGCCGGTAACGAGATGGATGAGGCGATCATTCAGTACATCAAGCGGAAGTACAACCTGCTGATCGGCGAACGAACCGCCGAAGCGATCAAGATCGAACTGGGCTCGGCGTATCCGTTGGATGAGCCGCTCTCATACGAAGTCCGCGGGCGTAATTTGATCGAGGGAATACCGAAGACGATCACGATCACGGACGAGGAAGTTCGTGAAGCGCTGGCCGATTCAATCTCGACGATCATCAACGCCGTGCGCGTGGCGCTCGAGCGAACTCCGCCGGAGTTGTCAGCAGACATCGTTGAGCGTGGCATCGTACTGACCGGCGGCGGCGCGTTGTTGAAAAATCTCGACAAACGACTCTCGATCGAGACTGGTTTGCCGGTGTCGCTGGCCGACGATCCACTCGCTTCGGTAGTTTTGGGCACAGGCAAGATGTTGTCAGACTTCGATCTCCTCAAGCGCGTGAAGTGGGAAAACACGATGGTCAGCGGCATGTAGTTGAACTATCCACAGATCACACAGACTGTTTTGAATTCTGTGTAATCTGCGTAATCTGTGGATAAGGGATTTAGCACGTGGCTTCGGTTCGTACACAAAAAGAGATTCGACAGCGAGCTCCCCTCTGGCTCATCGGGCTGCTCGTCACTAATTTGATCGTCATGGCTGTTGACGCGCGTGACGCCGACGGCCGTCAGAAAGTGCTGCGCATCTGGACGCAAACCTTCGCTTCACCACTGCAAAATGCGTCTTCAAAAGCAACCGGCGCGACCGAGGGTTTTTTCCAGCAGATCTGGAACTTCCGCAGCACCGCCAAAGAAAACGAACAGCTAAAAGAACGTTTGACCTCGCTCGAAACCGAACTCCACACAGCACAGCAGAAGGCCGCTGAGGCCGAGCGTCTCAGGGCCCTGCTAAATCTGAACGAACAGATAAACATCAAGAGCGTTCCCGCCCGCGTAATCGCGCGTGATCCGTCAGTGTGGTTCAACACGATCACGATCAATCGCGGCAGCAGTTCGGGCGTCGAAATCAACATGCCCGTCGTCACGGCCGGC
>DATNDM010000035.1:0-3102 GCA_035553235.1 Pyrinomonadaceae bacterium
AGCTTGAATAAACCTTCACCGCAGAGACGCAGAGTACGCAGAGATTACGCAGAGGTTGAGTACATCACCTTGATTGATTCGAGAGAAGACTTCGCAGACAACTGGCCCGCCGGTACCACAGAAGTACTCTCCGAAGAGCCGGAACCTACCAGCCGCAACACACGCCGATCTCTCATCTGGCTGCAAACACTCGCATTTCTCCTCGGCCTCGGCCTCCTGATCTACGTCATCAATCGCGTCGGCGTGCAGCCACTCTTCGACGCGCTGGTACGCATCGGCTTCGGCTTCTTTGTGATCCTCGGTTTGAGTGGACTGCGTCACGTCCTGCGCACGATCTCGATGCGCGCGGCCGTGCCGGCGGAACATCGTCGCATATCTTTTCGTCACGCGTTTTCCGCACGACTCGGCGGCGAAGCGATCAGTTTTCTGACATTTACTGGACCACTGCTCGGTGAAGCGACGAAGGTCGCGTTGCTCAGGAAACGTGTGCCGCTGACTTACGGCGTGCCCGCGCTCGTCGTCGACAATCTGATCTACAACCTCTCAGTCGTCTTTTTCGTGCTGAGCGGCGCGGTCGTGATGTTGTTGCGCTATCCGCTGCCTCCGGGAGTGAACCTGATCCTGCTGGTCATCGCGGCCGTCGCTGCGTCAGGAATAGTGATCGCTGCCATTGCCGCAAAGCGTCGCGTGATGTTGCTGACGTGGCTCATCGATCGATTGGGAGAGTTGCGGCTCAGTCCCAAAGTCATACTGAAGAAACGTCATCACATCTATCACCTCGAGTCGAAAGTCTACGACTTCTACAAACATCATCCGGGCGCGTTCTTTCTGATGATCCTCTGCAACCTGCTGGCGCACGCCTCGAGTGTTGCTGAAGTGTTTCTCGCACTGAAGATGCTCGGCTTTGCACCGCAAGTCGCGCAGGCTTACATCATCGAATCGCTCACAAAGGTCATCAATTTCGTGTTTGCATTCGTTCCCGGAACGATCGGAGTTTACGAAGGCGGCACTGAAGTTATTCTTCAGAAAGGCCTCGGCTTCACGCCCGCCGCCGGGCTCGCGCTCGCTCTCGTGCGCAAAGCGGCAATCGTTGTCTGGACGTCTATCGGCCTCCTCGTGCTTACCTGGCGCACGCTCCCCAACGCGTGGCGTCGCATCATGGATCGCAGCCCGCGTTTACAACGTCTTATGGACAGTCTCGTACTTTCAAACATTGCTCATCGACCTGCGCGCACGGCCGTCAGCGTTCTCGGTACTGGTATCGGCGTGCTGCTCATAGTCTTCACTGTCGGACTCGCGCACGGCATCTTGCACGAACGTGGTAAACGCGAATCCAACATTGGCGCCGAGATCATGATTCGTGCGTCCGGATCCATTGGTCTGGGCGGCGGAGCGCAATTCAAGCTGCCCGACTCGCACGCCGCTGAGCTCGCCACGATTCCGGGTGTACGAGCGGCCACGCCGCTCGGCCAAACAGTCGATAAGAGTGACACTGGTTTTGGACAACGATTGATCGACGGCATCGTCTATGACGAATACGCGAACATCGCGCGGATTACGATGCGTGAAGGACGACAGCTCGAGTCGGGCGACGAGGCGATCATCGATCCGGAGTGGCAGCGAACTCGTAACGCCAAGGTTGGCGATACTGTCAAACTGTTTGAGCGCGATTTTAAGATCGTCGGTGTGTACGAGCCGCCGGGCGGTGGTCGGATCAAGATTCCGCTGAAGACCATGCAGGACCAGGAAGGCACTGAAAACAGGGCTTCGGCGATTCTCGTTGCGTGTGTAGATTCCGCGCAACAGGACGAAATCGCCGCGCGCATCCTGCAACGATTTCCGGATGATCAACTGATCTTCACGCGCGACCTGCCTGAGATTTACGCGTCCGGCGTGCCGGCGTTGAATGTCTTCATCAAGGTTGTGGTCGGAGTGGCGGCGGCAATCAGTGTGCTCGTGATTTTGCTGGCGATGTACACGACGGTGACTGAGCGCACGAGACAAATCGGGATACTGAAGTCGCTCGGGATGTCTAAGACGGCGATCGCGTGGGTTATCGAGCAGGAAGCGATCATCGTTAGCGTGTTGGGCGTTGTAGTGGGTGTGTTGCTGACGATGCTCGCAAAGTTCGCGGTGATGCGCACTACCAGTTTGACGATCGACATTGAGCCGCGCTGGGTGCTCATCGCGCTCGCTGTTGGACTGCTGGGCGGTAGTCTCGGCGCGTTATATCCGGCGTTGCGGGCGGCCCGGCAGGATGCAGTCGAGGCGCTGAGCTACGAGTAAGACGGAACCAAATCAACCTTACGCACGTTTCGAGAACATGTACTGTCCCCAATGCGGCACCGAAGCTCAAGCGACGCAGTACTGTCGTACGTGCGGCGCTAACCTGAAAGTGATCGGGAAGGCCGTGGCGCTGAGTGAGGCAGTGGCGCGCAGCGATCGCGGTCCATTGCCGAAGATCAAAGAGATGATCGGCAATTTCAAAGTCGATCACGTGTCCGATGAAGTCTCAGGCGCGCTCGATCGCATGAACCAGGAGATCGCACGCATCTCGCCCGAGTCTCAGAAGCGCCAGCATCGTCGGGCCTTGATCGAATTTCCGAAAAGAAAAACACCCGCGGAGAAACGCGAGGATCACATCTCGAAGGGCGTGGTGTCGTTCTTCTCAGGCGTGGGACTAACTGTCTTTCTTTACTATCTTTCAGCCGCGCTCGTGCTGAAGCTGCCGCAACACATCATCGACCAGATTCCGTTTGCAATCGATCCGGTGGTGAAGATCATCTGGCTGCTCGGTCTGTTGCCGGTCACGACCGGGGTGGGCCACATCATCGCCGGGCTCCTCATCCGCCCATCACGCGAACAACCAAAGCAACTCGATCCGGTGATTTCACCACCGGCTATCAGCATCACTGATCACACCACAAACCTGCTTGAGCCGCGGCTAAACGCAGATGAACGCAGATCTATGTAAATCCGAGTTCAGCCGCGGCTGAATTACTCTACTCTTTTCGCGGCGTGATCCGGATCGCGTAATCCGGCCAGCAATCACGAAAATCGAAGTCCTCAACGTCGTCAAACCCGAATGGATTCTGCGGCGCC
>DATNDM010000036.1:0-7605 GCA_035553235.1 Pyrinomonadaceae bacterium
GGGCTCGGTTGTTTCTGTTGCGCGAGCGGCATAGAGACGAGCGCCAGAACTAAGAATAGTAAAACTCTTGTCATCATATCCTCGATCTACGAGTTCTCGTTCAAATAGTCTTCACGCTCTTTCGGCGTCAACTCCCGCGCGACGCGCTGGTTGATCAACCCGCGCAGCTCTTCGAACGGCGCAAACGCCTCGCGTGGATAGATGCGCGTTGCGTAGTCTTCGCTTGCCGTGATCACGGATTGTCCATCCGGGCTGAACATCGCGTTGAGCACCGGGCCTTTGTGGTCCAACAAACTCGCGATGCTCTCACCGGTGTCGACATTCCAAACACGCGCCGTGTTGTCAGCACTCGCCGTCACAATCAAGCGTGAATCAGGACTGAATGAAGCACTATTCACCTGGCCCGTGTGGCCCTCCAGCTTCCTGACGACCCCGCCGCGAACAGGATCACACACCCACGCGGCCTCGCCGCTCGCCGCCACTATAAATCGACCATCCGGACTGTACTTCGCGCTCGAGACCACGCCCGGATACATGCCGCCGATGTTCCTCACCAGCGCGAACCGAGTAGCATCCCACAAGCGCACCGTCGCATCGTCGCTCGCGGTGACAATGAACTTCCCATCAGGACTGAACGACGCACTGTTTACACTCTTACTATGTCCACGCAGCTCGCCGACACTCTTGCCGCTCGCTGCCTCCCAAACGCGCGCCGTACCGTCAGCACTCCCCGTCACCACGAACCGGCCGTCCGGACTAAACGCGATACTGTTGATGTCGCCCGTGTGGCCCTCGAGCTTCACGCTGTCCGGCTCCGACGATTTGTCCTTCTTCGCGCCGGGCGCCGGCGCCTGCTGGTAAATAAATTCGGAGCGACTCGAATCAACAAACTCATGCAACGCGTCGATGCTGTAGATCACTCCGGCCGAACCCCGCGTCGTGGCGATCGATTGCCCGTCCGGACTGAACCTTACGTCAGCTACCTTCGCACTCCGATCGACGAGATACATCAACGGCACAGACCGTTGCATCCCCACGCCATCCAACCAAAGTTTGCCGTCACGCGTCGTCGCGGCGACTTCCGAACCGTTCGGACTGGCCGCGACACTCGTCACCGCCGCCGAGTGTTCCCACGACTCGATCGTTGAACTCGAACCACGTTCGCCCGGATGAAACGGCCAGAGCCGCGCAGTTTGATCGTCATCGGCGGTAACGATGAACTGACCGTCAGCACTAAACTCAACATCGTTCACCGCCTGCGAATGCCCGCGAAATTCCGTGATCAGCTTTCCATCGAGCGAATCCCACACGCGCACAGTGTTGTCAGCGCTCGCGGTCACCACAAACTTGCCGTCAGGACTAAACAGCGCGTGCGCGAGCGGTCTCGTGTGGCCGCGCAATTCTTTGACGAGTTGACCATCCGCCGTCCAAAGCCGCGCCGTGCTGTCGCCGCTACAGGTCACGATCGCATTTCCGTCAGGACTAAAACTCACGCCCGCAATGTAGTCGCTATGTCCGCCGAGGCTGAACTTCATCTTGCCCGTGGCGACGTCCCACACCGTCGCCGGATACTTCCCGTCAGGCAACGCGCCGAGTGATGTGCCTGGACCACCTTCGGTCGCGAGCAGCGTTCCATCCGGACTGAAGGCGAGTGCCGCTTTCGTGCCGGTGAGCCCACTGAGCGGAATTCCCTTGTCGCTATCAAGACTCCAGATCATCGCTTTCTCGTCAGCCGCCTCGGTCGCGAAGTGACGATTGTCGGGACTGAACGTGATCTCACTCACAGCAGCAGTGTGGCCCTGAAGGACTTTGACAGCTTCGCCGGTTGCAACCTTCCACACACGCACCGTGTTGTCGTCGCTGACGCTGACGAGATTGTCACCATCCGGACTGAAGACGGCGCCATGCACTGGCGCAGTGTGTCCCTGAAGCTGTCGCACGGCGGTGCCGTTAGTGCCGTCCCAAAGTCTCACCACGCCATCGTTACCGGCGGTCGCGATCAACCTGCCGTCAGGACTAAACTTCGCAGAGTTGCTGCCGGAGTTTTCACTCAACTCGGCGATAAGCTTCTTCGTATTGGCGTCCCACAGCCGCACCTTGTTGTCCATCGTGCGCGTCACGATGAACTTGCCGTCATGACTGAACTCCGCGGTCGCGACCTTCGCGCCGTGATCGCGCAACGCGCCACCGACGTTCGAGAGCGAGAGCAGTCCGGCTCGAATCACGTCTCTCGCTTCCTTCGTATCGGCAAACTTGTCGAGCGCTTCCTTCGCGAGTAACACACTCAACTCGGGATCAGCAGCGAGCGTCATGCTCGCCTTCAGCGCGAGCAGACGAGAGTTCGCCTTGCCTTCCGCAAGCGAGGCGTCCTTGCTCTTGCGCCACGCATAAAACGCAACCACGAGAAAGATCAGCGCCGCAACCCCGCAAACCGCGAGTATGAGTCCCAACAGTTTTATGCGCTTTCTTTGCTCGCCGGCGCGACTCGTATCGACCAGCAACCGCAAAGATGGACTCGCAACGCCCGCGCGCACCAATCGCTGTGCTTCAAGCAACTCCTCGGATTCGAGAAATTTGCTGCCCGGCTGCCACTTTGAAGCCTTCGCCTCGAGTCGCAGTCGAACTTGTTCGCTGCGCGACTGATTCGCCAGCCATTTGTCGTTAGACCTGCGAATCGGCTCGATAAAACGATCGTGCGCGAGTTCATACCAGCGCACGTTCGTTCCCTTCCATTCGCCCTTGATCAGCCGCATCGCTTCGAGCTTGTCGACGGCTGCGTTGGGCATGCCGCCGGTCGTGTCATTGCCTCTGTTGACCGGCGCGCGCGTGCCTTCGGGCGTGATCAGCGTGTCGCCAAACCAGCGGCGCAGCGTCTCTTCCTTCACGTCCGTATCTTTAGCGACGCTCCTGATCGATCGTTCGTAAAACTTAGATAACGCCTCGCTAACGTCGCCATACTTTTCGAGGTGCTTCAACGTGATGACGTTTTCCTGCGGCGTGAGTGCTTCCCACAAACTCTGGCAGACCACTTGTAACTGCACCGGCTCCACGTAAAGTCCCATCGTCTGCGTGCCGGTCATACTCTGATTCGGAATGCGCAGCAGGTTTTTGACGAGTTGCTCGGCGACGCCGGGCGCGTAACTGCGGTTAGTTTTTTCGAGCGGCTTCGTGATCGCGGTCAACGCTTTCTTCTCACGCAAGTGTTCGAGTCGAAACCGCGTTCGTAACTTTTCCGGCAGCAACGGCAGATACGGATCGAGCTCGGCGATGTAGTCTTCGCGCATGCAGAACATGACGCGCAACAGCGGATGACCAGCGAGCCCCTTCTTCGGATTTCCCTCGAGCGCCTCGCCGATCTGTCTGAAGAACTCCTCGCGATCGGCCCAGCGGCCCGGATACGAAGTAAAGAGCTCTTCAAACTGATCGAAAACCATCACGATGGGCGCAGGCTCGCCATACTCATTCGTCCGCTGGCCACACTGCGCAACGAACTCGTGAAACGTCATCCCGATGTTCGACTTCGTGACGTCGAACTGGCCGCTGCTGATGAGGGCATTCAAAACGAAGATGTTTGTGTTTTTTCCGATCTTGAGTGCGGCTGGTAACTGGCCTTGCACGCGCATCGGCGGCAGCACGTGAAAGTATTCCTCTTCCTCGAGCTTCGGAATCAGCTTCGCGTTCAGCAACGACGTTTTTCCCGCGCCTGACTGCGAATACAAAAGCACCGCCGTGTGCGCGGTGATGATCGACACGAGGTCATCGGCTTCTTCGTCGCGGCCAAAGAAAAACGCGCGCTGCTCCTTGCGAAACGAGCGTGGTCCAACATACGGCTCGACCGGGGTCGTTTGCACGTCCGCCAGGTTTGTTGTCTGAACGTTAAGTTGCATAGCTCGGATTTAGCCACAAAGAAGCACGAAAAGCACAAAATAGAAAGCCATAAATGAGCGCCTACCCTGCTCAATGGTCTTGTGCTTTTTGTGCCTTTTTGTGGCTGACTTAAGTTGCATAGCCAGACTTCTTCCAGTTTTCGCCTAACTTGCTGACGACTTCCTGCGTCGTTTCCCAGCTCACGCGGATGTCCGGACTCCTCGACTCGAAATACTTGTCAAAGAAAGCCTGCGCCCTTTGCCTGAGGCTTGCGTCAGTGCCGCTTGGCGAGAGTTGCACAGCGAGATGCGTGCGGCTGGCACTGTTTTTCAAGTAGCCTGCGAGGAGATGAAACAGGATCCGAAAGTCCCAGTCTTCGAGACTATAGCCCAAAAGCAAGAGCGACGTGCCGCCGATCGCCTGCTGAATGCGCTTCGGAATCAACTCCGGATCACTCGAGACGTTGATCAGAAACTGGAAATAGTCGTCTTCCGAAAGCGCCATTGATTGCTGGTTCTGCATGTAACCGTAGAGGTGAAACACGACGGGATTCGCAACGTTCGGCTGAAAGCTCTGCTCCGCGAGCGGAGACGTCTCGTCGAGCCCTCGCACCCATTTGCAAAGATCTCTTTTCACGTCGCGCTTCTGGTTGATCAATGCGCGCTCCATGAAGTCGTCGTAGTTGGTCGTGATGTAGACCGGCAGCGGAAGCTTCGCGAGTGTCGAGTACGGGTCTCTCGGATCCTCAAAGTTGGGTGGCGGTACGTTGGTCAGTTCTTCGACGTACTTGCTGGATGCATATTCAGCATCGCCATATTCAACCGTGAGATACCTCGCGACCCGCGCCAGATCAGTGCCGTCAGTGAACGGATAGTTGTATTGATTGGCCCACTTCTTCGCGACCGAACTACGAAGCGAAGGTCCTTCGGAGTAAACACCGGCGCCTAAGAACGGCGTACACTTGCCGTCTTTGATTCTCTTGAGGAGTACTTCCCAGTCTGTGCTCTCGATTCTTTTTACAGGCATTTGTTAATTGGTGTAGCCGGCTTTTTCCCAGCGGCTCCACAAGTCTGCGAGGAAGTCTTTGGCCGTGCCCCAATATACGCGCACGTCGATGTTCTCGTAATACTTAGTCAGGTAATCCTGCGTCTTGCCTTCGTCCGCGCCTTTCGGTGCGGGCATGACGGCGACGTTGAGTCGCGACACTGAGCTTTCTGAGAGGCGATCGAAGCTGCGCAAGAGCACGCGGAAGTTCCAGTCGGTGATTCGATAGCCGATGAACAGCAACGACGAGCCGGTGAGCGCGCGCGCAATCGGCGCCGGGATCAGATTCGGATCGGCGGAGATGTTGACGAGGAAGTCCATGTAATCGTCTTCAGTCAGGACGAGCGATTCAGAGATCGGAACATGTCCGTGAAGATGAAAGACGACGGGGTTTGCGACTGTCGGTTTATACGAAGGATCCTTTTCGAGAATCGTCGGGTTATCGGTGACGTAGTCCTTCACCGCTCGGTTCCACTGGCACAGGATGCGATTGGGTTCTCGATGATGACGAGCGAGTGCTTTGACCATGAAGTCGTCGTAGTTCGTCGTCACGTACACGGGCAGGTCCAGGTTCGCGAGCACGCGATGCGGCTCGGTCGAATCGTTGAAGTCAGGTTCTTTAGTGTCGGCGAACATCTCGACGATCAGATCCTTGGGAAACACGGCGTCGGAGTATTTGAGTGCGAGGAACTGTGAGACCGCGATCAGGTTCGAGCGATCCTCCATTGGGTATTCGTATTTGTCGGCCCATTGTTTGGCGATATCACCGCCGAGAGGCAACACGCCGTAAGCAGCGCCGGCGCCGAGGAACGGCGTGCAGCGGCCTTGCTTGATTCGCCGCAGCAGCACATCCCAATCTTCATCAGTCA
Organism: Pyrinomonadaceae bacterium; assembly: GCA_035553235.1. GTDB lineage: Bacteria > Acidobacteriota > Blastocatellia > Pyrinomonadales > Pyrinomonadaceae > PSRF01. Next base: position 5,781 of record DATNDM010000036.1, read on the forward strand.
AAAGTTTCGACACTTCAGGATCATAGCCACAAAAAGCACAAACTGAAAACTGTTTTAGATCGCTGGAAACTGTTTAGAGCGGCTTACTGGATAAATAGTTTGTGCCTTTTGTGGGCTGCTTTTGTGCCTTTTTGTGGCTCAAATCAGATACTTGTCATAACCGGCGCCGACCAACTCTTCGAACGCGGTCCACACTTCATCAGGAATCTCCTGCGCGATCTGATAACCACGCGCCGGATAAACTTTGATTCGCTGTAAATCGCCGACCATGATCCCGACGACATCAGCAGGCGAAAGCGCCTGGTTCGTGTAGTGCGCCACATACTCGCGAAACGACACCTGCGGCGACGTGACGATCCACTCTTTCTCCGGCCAGAGCTTCAGAGCTGTCGCGAACGCACGCCGCTCCATGTAAGGCTTCTGCACGAGAATGAACTTCTGCAAGTCGAGGCCACGCTCAGCCAGCAGTCGCTTTGTGAACGTGATGTTCTCGCCGGTGTTGGTCGAGTGGAGCTCGATCAGAATCGATTCACGCGGCACACCAAGCTCGACAGCGATGCGCGCAAACCGCTCGGCCTCGGGTTCATCCCAAAGTGCTCTCGTGATCGATCCCTGCCCACCTGAGAAGATCACCAGCGGCGCCCAACCTTCATGAAACAACTGCGCGGCCCGTTCCGCCACTCGCTCGTCATGACTGCAAAGCACAAGGATCGAGTCCGCCTTCGCGATCTGGTGCTTCATCAAGTGGTAATTCCAAAGTGTCTCCGCCCACTCGTACGTCTGCTGATCCATCCCTTTGTGCTTTTTGTGCCTTTTCGTCGCCTGCGTTAATCTTTAACAAATTATGAGCATGACCCCAACTTACCAGGCGGCGAATATAGCAGCACCGCTCGTCGAAGAACACTTCGCCCGCCATCTCGCGGAAGCGCGACGCATGGGCGAAGACGATCTTGCGCCTGAACCCAACGCGCACTCGATCGCATCGATCATCAACGCCACGTTCTGGGCCAGCTTTCGACCCGAAGAAGGCCGGTTCCCGAAGATCTCGATCGCGTACCTGCCACCTGAACGAGCCGGACAGCCAATGGTCTTCCAACATCCGCTGCCGTTGACCGCCGCCGTGCTTACCAAACTCGCGCCCGCCGTCGAGCGTCCCGAGATTCATCTCGGCGTCTGGAATCAGGGCGAGGAGTTGACAGTTTGGGGCACAACGCGAACGATTCCGAGCTACTGTTTTGTGCTTGAAGATATCGAGCCCGGGCTGCTCGTCGTCAAGCATCGTCGCCTCGACGGCTTTGGAAAATATGCGAACGTCGCGGTACTCAAAGGCGAGCAAGTGAAAGTCATCGACGAGAAAGGGACGAGCCTGCCTGACTGTCCGGCACTACTCCGCGCGCTGCTTGCTTTCACCGCGGCCGCGACAAACGAACCACACCACGCGTTAAATGTACTGGTCCAACTGGGCGTATCCATGCGCGCACACGGGCACGGCGGCATACTCCTCGTCGTGCCTTCTGAAAGCGAGCGCTGGCGCGACTCGATCGCGCAACCGATTCTCTACTCGGTGACGCCCGCGTTCTCCGCGCTTTCCGCACTCGTGCATCATGAAGTCGCCGAGGAACACGAAGATCGCAGGCAATGGGAAAGCGCGATGCGCCGCGCTGTGGACACGATTGGCGGTATGACGGCGGTTGACGGCGCGACGGTGATCAACGATCAGTACGAGGTGCTCGCGTTCGGCGCGAAGATTCGCCGCAAGGAAGCAAGCTCGGCAGTGGATAAGTGGGTGATCACGGAGCCGGTGGTGGGGAACCTTCCGATCGTC
>DATNDM010000037.1:0-3155 GCA_035553235.1 Pyrinomonadaceae bacterium
CGGGAATGGCGATTATGAAGTCGCGATTCGCATCCGGGATCGCGTTACCGGACAATCGCTGTCGCCGTCGCAAAAGTTCACTGTAACTCAGTAAGCTTTACCGCGTCGCGCATGAACTGTTCGACCTGACTCAAATACGACTCCCCGGCGTTGCCGAAAACAATGTGGCCGGCGCCGGGCACGATCAGTAGTTTCTTCGGTTCATTCGCGGCCGCAAACAACAAGCGGCCCTCCGACGTGGGAATGGTCGTATCAGGATCACCGTGCGCGATCAGAATCGGTGAGCTGACGTTCGCGAGTTTGCGAGCCGATTCAAAACGATTCTTGCCCAGGAAGTGCAGCCAACGCGGCAACCACGGCAACGCGGAAGTTGCTAATGAGCTGGCGGAACTCAATCCAGACTCGAGCACCACGGCGCCAAACTTTCCACGCGACGCAACATCAGCAGCCACCGTCGTTCCCAGCGATTGACCGTAAAGAACAACCTGCTCGGGACGAATTCCCTTGTTCGTGACGAAGGCGACGGCCGCATCACCATCCGCGTAAAGATCCGCTTCAGCGGCGGCAACGCCTTCACTCGCGCCGTAGCCGCGATAATCGAAAAGCAAAACGTTGAAGCCGTGCTGTGCAAAGCGCTGGCCCACCCAACCAACGTTTGTGATGTTGCCGCCGTTTCCGTGACAGAAGATGATGGTCGCGACCGCCGGTCCCGATTGACTTTCGAAGAACCAACCGTTGAGGCGAGTCCCGTCAGCGGAGTTGAACCAAACAATCTCCGCTCCCGCAGGCGCCGACTCACGCTCCTGCGCAGTCATCCGTTCCGGACGAAACGTCATCAACGACTCAAGCCAACGCAATCCGAAGAAGAAGGCCACGCAGCCCATCATGAGCGCCACCGCGATACCAATCAACAATTCACGGCGGAAAAACCTGCGGGCAGGCAACATGTCGAATACTACGATTGCGCGGACCGCCAAAGTTTCGTTGCCCCTACAACGACCCCGAATAAAGGTCAAAATGTTAAGATTGCCCCGCATGGATAAAGCAGTACAGTTAACCGGGCTGACTCAGCGGGAAGTGGTCTCATTCGTGGAAACACTGGGCGAGCCAGCCTATCGCGGCCGCCAACTCTTCGCGGCGCTGCAACATCGGCGTTTGCGATGTTTCGACGAGATAACCGATCTGCCGAAGGAATTTCGCAGTCACCTGAACGAGATCGCGCGAGTCGGAACGCTGACAGTCGAATCGCAGTACCTTTCGGACGACGGCACACGCCGCTACCTGATGAAGACGCACGACGGTCTTCCCGTCGAAACAGTTTTCATCCCCGAAGAGCGTCGCGACACGATCTGTTTCTCGTCACAGTCGGGCTGCCCGCTTCAGTGCACTTTCTGTCTGACTGCGCAACTCGGACTGCTGCGCTCGTTGACAGCCGGTGAGATCGTCGAACAGATCCAGATCGCGCTCAACGATGCTTACGGCACCGGTGTTAAGCCGCCGCGCGGAACCAATCTCGTCGCGATGGGCGCAGGCGAACCGCTGCTGAACCTGGACCAACTCCTGAAAGCGTTGCGCGTCATGGCTGATCCTCAGGGCATGCACATCGTGCCGAATCGTGTGACCGTTTCAACTGCCGGCGTCGTGCCGCGCATCATCGATCTGGCTAACACCTCCGATCGTCCGCATCTCGCGATCTCGCTCGCCGCGCCGACCGACGAACTGCGCAACGAACTGATGCCAATCAACAAGCGCTGGCCACTCGATGAATTACTCGCGGCCTGCAAAGTCTTCGAAAAGACGTTGAAACCTAACGAGCGGCTCACGTTTGAATACGTGATGCTCGACGGCGTCAACGATTCCGACGAGCAGGCGCGACAACTCGCAAACCTGCTCAACCGCCACACGATCAAGTCGAAGGTAAACTTGATCCCGCACAATCCGGCGGACCCGCTGCCGTATCAACCGTCGACTGACGAACGAGTCGAGCGATTCAAAAACATTCTCGAGTCAAAAGGAATTCACACTTACGTGCGCCGGCCGCGCGGCCGGGACATTTTCGCGGCGTGCGGGCAACTGGCAGCGCGTCAAACTACACTTAACACTCGCATCGAAACCAATCTAGTCGGAGCCAACTAATGACCAAACTGCGTTACGTCTTTCCGTTCTTCATCATTCTGCTGCTGCCCGTTACTTTTTATTCGAATCCTGCGCCACAATCGGCGAGCGACGTGAACGTCAGCGGCTCCCTCGCGCCCGACAAAATAAAGAAGGGGCGCGTCGTTCGTGCAACGGTCGTGATGGACATTCCGAACGGTCTGCACGTGCAATCGAGCAAACCGCTCGACAAGTTTCTGGTCGCGACAAAGCTCGACGTCGAAACGCCGTCGGGCATGAACGTTGGTCCAATCACGTATCCACGAGCGGCGATGCGGAATTTGAAATTCTCGAAGCGCGCAGTTGCCGTTTACGAAGGACGTGCGACTCTACGTTTCAACGTGACGGTGCCTGCGAACTATTCAGGTGGCTCGGGCGAGATCAAAGGCAAGCTGCGGTTTCAGGCGTGCAATGACGAGTCGTGCTTCCCGCCGATGACGCGCGAAGTGAAGATGTGGCTCAACGTCGAATAAGATCACAAAAAGCACAAATCGGATCACAAAGGGCACAGAAGTACACTCACGCAAGCCTTGTCACGCATACAATAACCGACACCGCAGCACCGCATTGATCCAGTCAGGAAACGGCAAATCATTTTGTGCTTTTTTGTGATCCGGTTTGTGCTTTTTGTGATCACCTTCTTCCGACGACAGCCATCAAACGGCCGACTTTTCCGTGAATGCTCTTCTCCTTACGATACGAGAAGAAAAGATCCGTGCGGCACATCGTGCAGAGCGGCGCGGTGTGAATTCGCTCAAGCTTTACACCAGTTGAAATCAGTTGGTCGCGATTTGCTTTCAATAAATCAACCAACGCGTGGCCCGGTGTCGTCGGTTTGAAGAGCTTTTCTCCATCCGCAAACCTACTCTTGAAAGCTTCGATCACCTCGGTGCCGACTTCGTAACAACACGGTCCAGCCGCCGCACCAATCGCCACCCGCAAATCTGCAGGCCGCGCGTCGCAGTCTTTCGCTAACCGTTCAATGCCTGATATCACGGCCG
>DATNDM010000038.1:0-7590 GCA_035553235.1 Pyrinomonadaceae bacterium
ACGGAGTCGAGCAGGAGGTCGCGTTCTTTCAGTCAGTTGATAAGCCGTTCTCGGTCGTGTTGATGCTCGATACGAGCCCGTCCACCCAATTTCGCCTTGAAGACATTTAGGACGCCGCCATCAGTTTCGTCAACCAACTTCGCAGCGACGACAGATTGATGGTGGTCTCGTTCAACGACAACATCAAGGTACTCAGCGAATTCACCACTGACCGCAACAAACTCGAGCGCGCCATTCACCGTGCAAAGACTGATGACGGCACGCGTCTCTATGACGCGGTCGACATGGTCATCAATCAGCAACTGAGCCGCGTGCAAGGCCGGAAAGCAATCGTGCTGTTTACTGACGGCGTCGACACGACGAGCAAGCGCGCGAGTTATCAAAGCAACATCATGGACGCGCAGGAGCTCGATGCGTTGATCTATCCCGTGCAGTACGACACGTCGCAGGACATGAACGCCGGCAATTTTCCACCGGTGATGGGCCCGGGTGATGTTTGGGGACAGATTCTCGGCGGCATCTTTGGCGGTGGAGGGCGACGTCACGGCGGCGGGCGTCGAGGTGGTGGCGGCTATCCGGGCGGTGGTGGTTACCCGCAGGGACGCGGCACCGCTCAAGACGACTACGAGCTCGCGGGCCAGTATCTACAAGAGCTCGCAACCAGCACTGGCGGACGCGAGTACCGCGCTGATTCACTGCAAAACATGTCGGTCGCGTTCGGGAACGTCGCGGAAGAGTTGAGACGGCAGTACAGCATCGGGTATTACCCGAAACGTCCGCCTCAGGCGGGACAGCGGCGTCAGATTCGCGTGCGTGCGCGGCAGCCGAACCTCGCTGTTCGTGCGCGTGATAGTTACATCTTCAATCCGTCTGGCGGCGCGTCGATGGTGGACAACTCGACCTCTTCGAATCCGCCGGTCTTGAAGAAGCTCCAACACCAGACTTACTGACAGCTAGAACAGGCGCGCCGGAATAACTGGCAGTTGTACAGTCAGCGTGGCGCCACCTTGTTCGCGATTCGCTGCTGACACCGTTCCACCGTGAAGTTCCACGAGGTGCCTCACGATTGCCAGTCCTAATCCAAGACCGCCATGCTTGCGTGTGCTCGATCCATCAGCCTGGCTGAATCGCTCGAATATGCGCGGCAAAAAATCGGCCGGCACACCTGGACCACTGTCTTCGATTCTGATCTCCGCCAGCGACCCATGTTGCTCGAGAAAGACATCCACTCTTCCACCTGACGGCGTAAACTTCACGGCGTTCGCGAGTAAGTTCCAAAGCACCTGCTGCAATCGTTCACTATCGGCGCGCACGATCGGATCGGGCACTTCGATGTGCGTCGACATCCTGATCTCCTTTGCTTCCGCAGCGGGTCGCACTGCATCAATCGCGGCGTGGATGATCAGCAACAGATCAACAGGCTGCGTGTTGATACGCAGTTTCCCGGTGATGATGCGCGAAACGTCGAGCAGGTCTTCGATGATCTGTCGCTGTGCCGCCGCATTGCGTTCGATTACTTCAATCGCATGTGCGGTGCCATCGCCGTCCAGTTGACCGGAACGAAGCAGCCGCGACCAGCCGACGACAGCATTCAATGGCGTGCGCAGCTCGTGCGAAACTGTCGCCAAAAACTCTTCCTTCAGCCGGCTCGCTTCTTCGGCCTGCTGGCGGGCGTGACTCTCACGTTCCAACAGTTCAGCACGCTCGATTTCGGCTTGAACAGCGGCCGTGATGTCCATCGTGACGCCGCGCATACCCGCTGGACCATGCTCATCACAAACAACTATCGACTGCGCCTCAACCCACACTTCGCGGCCGTCTTTGTGCATCCAGCGAAAGCGGCTCGAGCCACCTTTTCCCGAAGCGAAGATCGCGGCTGCTTCGGCTGCAGCGCGTTCCTTATCCTCGGGATGGACAATCGACAGCCAGAAGTTTGGCGTCGACAACCATTCTTCAGCGCTGTAGCCAAGCATCTTCTCGACGTGATCGCTCACGAAGTCGATGCGCTGATTTTGCGCGTCCGGTTTGCCCCATGCTTCCCAAACGACGCCCGGGATATGCTGCACGATGTCTTCCACGCGGCGTCGATGATGCGCGAGCTCCGATCCGAGTTTCCACTTTTCTGCTTCCGCGGTCCGGCGTTCTGACGTGACTGCGGCAACGAGCAGCGTCATCAACGAGCTCGTCCCGACGAACGAGATCAGCAGCAACAACGTCACGTTCCGGCTTGGCTGCATGAAGGGACCGTACGTTTGCCGCACGCCCCACACAGCGACAACGGTGATCAGCACAATCGCGCTCGTAACAATGCGCTGATCGAATCGCAACGCCGCCCAGAGCAAACAGGGCAGACACAAGTAAGCAAGTGGATACGTTTTCACCGGACCCGGAAACCAGCCGCCAAAAACAATCAGAGAAACGATCAGTAACAACACAAACAGGCTCGTGATCTCAGGCACATCCTCGCGATTGATGCGGAACGATGAGCTCCACGAAAGTATCAGCGGCGAAAAGATGAGGGCGCCGAAACCGTCGCCCATCCACCACGTGAGCCACAGCGGAGTGAAATCGCCCCGCTGACTGGGATCGCCGAGCAAGACACTCAGGCTGCCAATCGTCGCGCTGGCGAGTGGCGCCATGACCGCGGCGTACACAATAAACGTGAGCACTTCGCCGACAGAGTTGAAGGAGTTTCGCCAGCGTTTCGATCTGCTCAGCAGAAACCCGGCAATCAACGCCTCGAGTGTGTTTCCGGTAGCGATGCCGAACGTAAAAGGGATCGGAAGACTCGTGTACAGGTTCGCGGCGAGTGCGCCGAGAAAAACGCCGGGCAGAACGCGCGGCCCGAAGATCAGCACCGCAGCGATTGCGATGCCGGTCGGCGGCCAGACAGGCGTAACGTTTTGATGTAGTGAGGCGAGTGAAAGGCCGAGCTCCGCGCCCGCAAAATAGACTACGGCCACGATCAAACAGAGACCGATCGTCGGGAGCGCACTGCGTTTCATCGGGGCAGATTATGACAGAGAACCACACCCGCCGCCTCATGTTCCTTCATCCACCGATTCAGACTCTTCTGCCTTGCTCAAGGACACCGGCATCAGTTCACAAAAAGCACATAACGACAAAAGTGTGGACTGATGCTGACGCCTGCTTCACAGGCTAAGAACTTAAACTAACGAACGTCACAAAGAATCTGCGTAATCTGTGGATAAAAGGCAGAAAAAAGCGCGGCGGTTTTTGCCATCCGCCGCGCCAACTATACCCACAGGAGGAAAGGGGTATTCAACGCGGAAAGTATAGAGGATCTGAGGGTGGGTGGCAATGTTCGCTTTCGCACTGAATCGCGTGTGTTAAGGGAGCAGGCTTCCCTCTTTTGAATCACAAACATGCTACCGGCTCAAACGTGACGCGCCTGTTTGTCTACAGTGAAAATATCTGATGATCAACGGGTGATGGTGGTGTAGATTTCCACTCGCCTCTGATCATGTTGTAGCACTCGCAAACCGTACGCTCCAGCACTCCACGATCAATGATATGTAGCTGCCCGCGCCGGTATTCGATCGCGTGCATCGATTGCAGCATGCCCGCCGCAACAGTAATCCCGGCACGCCGCGCTCCAACACGAGAAGCGATCATTTCCTGCGTCAAACTCAGGCTGTTGCCGCCGACGCGATCGTGGATCATCAGTAGCCAGCAGCAAAGCCGCTCCATGATCGTGTGTCGCGTGTTGCAAACGCAGCGCTGCGAGATTTGCGTGATCAGGTGCCGATAACACTTTAGCAGTGCTTTGAGCGCGACCTCGTTTTGGATGAACAATCGATCCAACAACTTCGCTTCAAGCTGAACGCCGCTACCTCCGACAGTAATCCAAACCCACTGCCTACAAGGATCACTACCGAGGATGGTAGAAACGCCAACAACACTCTCGCGGCCCACCATCGACGTCTCGATAGTGGTCCCATCTTCCATGATTGCGAGCCCCGACGCGACGCAATCAAGTGGGAAATATAAAAATTCGATCTTGTCGCCCTGTTCGTATAAGACCTGGTTGACCGTGAATGGAACGACGCGCATTTCCTGCAAAAGGTCGTTCCCAATGCCAGGCAGTCCGAGCAGCTCTTTGAGCAACTCATTCCTGGAGGCGATGCTTGTAGTAAGGAGGTCCTTCCTGTCTGACAACAGCGGTTGAAAAGATTGATAAATGGTGCTCATCCCGCACTCCAATCCGAACTTTAGGGATTAGGCGTTCTAATGACTGGTAGAAGGAATTTTTCAGGAAAGATACTACGCTGATTGCTCGCGCACGTACAGTAGAAAGGGCCAACTTATCTCGTGCTGTTCCTAGTGTTTGTCACTAGGGATTTTCCTGACGAAAACTGTCTGCGAGCGTACCGACAGTGGGGAGGTATGGGCCTAAAGTCCTGATACACAACAAGCAGGGTGGGCCGTGCCGGTATATCCTTCCCGACTGACCTTGAGAAATATATGTCGGCGCGGCCTTTTTTTGGCGCTGCTTGTGCAGCAAACGCCCAGGTTATTCCCACGAACAATAGAGAGATTGACCTTTTCATAGCGAGTTAAGCTATGCAGAACAAATATGGTGCTCGTGTCCTCTATATCGAAGATCACGAGGACACTCGCGAGCTTGTCACCCTGGTGCTGGAGCAGAAGTGCATTGAAGTGGTGACGGGCACAACCATCAAGAGTGGGGTCGCGCTCGCCGGCTCGCAGGCATTCGATCTCTATCTACTCGACTCGTGGTTACCAGATGGTTCAGGAATTGAACTTTGCAGAAAGATTCGTGAGTTCGATCAGGTGACGCCGATTCTGTTTTACTCCGCGGCAGCGTACGAGGTCGATCGTGCCGAGGCGATCCGATCGGGCGCGCAGGCGTACCTTATCAAGCCCAGTCATCCGTCAGAGCTTTGTAGTCTTGTATCATCGCTGATTGAAACGCACCGCCGGCCGCGCCATGTACAGTTTCGAGCGCAGTAGCACGGGTTTGAGGAAACATCTAACTCGCAGTACCGCGTTCGGTACTGTCAGCTACGAGATGTTCATGCAAATCCGCCGGCCAGATACTCCACAGCAGTAATCCACATAACCACAAGACCACGGCCGTCACGATCGTTAACACCAGCCAGAACGTCCAGTAGGTTGTGAAGGTCCGCTCCCATCCGGATTGCACGGCGTGCGCGAGGTTTACATTGAACCGCGGCGGCGTGACGAAACGAGAGGCGAGTTGGACCACCAGATACCAGCCAAACGCCCAGCGCCACGCTGTTCGATCCATGCGCACCCGGCTGAGCGCCATCATCGCCACCGCTAACCCGCCGACGTGTGCGAGTGTCGAACTGAAGAAGACGCCCCACGCAAACACCACGTAAACCAACCAAATGATGAGTCCCGGAATCATCCAGATGGCAGCCAGTCTGACCACGAGCGGTTTTTCGAGAAACAGCCCCAGCGCCAACAGCAGGTTTCCGATGTTGCACATCCACAGCAGGTGCGGGAGCTCGTTGATCTTCCAGTAGTGCACTACCTGCGCCAGGAAGAAGATCAGCGGGAGTATGCCAAGTAAACGAAGCTTTGTACGGGGAGAAAGATCCACGAATCAATTATGTGCTTTATCTGCCTTTCGTGGCTACATATCAATTAAAAAACACCCGGGCTACTTTCGTGTCGTGGCGGCTTTGTGGTAAGAATCGTCCGCAGAAGTATTTCGCGTATGAGCTCGCTGGAAGACCTCCTCAACAAATCAATACCCGAATTGAGCGACATCTTTGTGCGGCGCCAGCGGCGTGTCCCTAAAGGTTTACTTGAAGCTTTGGAAGTCGACCGCCGCCAGGGCGCACATCAACTCGCGAAACGCATTCGCGAACGCTATCGCGAGAATCGTTCTGAAGGTCAGCGACTGCATTTCCTGCTGCGCTTCGAGATCGAGCTGTGGTCGCAGGGTTATGGAATGGTAGCGGGCGTAGATGAAGCAGGGATGGCGCCGCTCGCGGGACCTGTCGTTGCGGGCGCCGTCATACTGCCGCAGAACTACAAGCTACGCGGCCTGAACGACTCGAAGAAGATTCTCGACCCTGAGAAACGCGATGAGCTCGCGCAACAAATCAAACAGGACGCTATTTGCTGGTCAGTCGGCATTGCAGAGGTGGAGGAGATCGACAAGATAAACATTTATCACGCCGGTCTCCTCGCCATGCAACGCGCAGTGCACGGTCTGACTGCTACACCTGACTTCATCCTCGTCGACGCGCGCAAGATCCCAAACTGCCAAACGCCGCAACGCGGCATCATCCGTGGCGACGCTCTTTCGGCCAGCATCGCGGCGGCGTCGATCATCGCCAAGACGACGCGCGACGCGCTCATGCTCCAGTTGGACCAACTTTATTCGGGCTATGGCTTAGCCTCACACAAAGGTTATCCGACACCTGAGCACTGTCGCGTGCTGAAGACGCTCGGCGCGCTCCCGATCCACCGGCGCAGTTTTGCGAGAGTGAGAGAAGCGCTGGGCCTGGATCCGATCCAGACGGAGCTGTTTGCCGCCGAAGAAGAAATCGCCCAGGAGATAGTGGCGACAGAAGAGATCGCGCAGGAAATGGCGGCGGTCTCCAACTAATCTTTACCTTTCCACGACACTTAAAGCATCACTTTAGTCTTTACTTCAAGTGATGGCTTCACTAACCGAGTACAAGAAGAAACGGAAGTTTGATAAGACACCCGAGCCTGGGCCCGAGAAGAAACGCACTCGCACCGGCCGCATGTTCGTGGTCCAGAAGCATCGCGCCACCCAACTGCATTACGACTTCAGGCTGGAAGTTGATGGCGTGTTGAAGTCGTGGGCCGTGCCGAAAGGACCATCACTCGACCCGAAAGTGAAACGACTCGCGATGCAGGTCGAGGATCATCCCGTCGACTACGCGAAGTTTGAAGGCGTCATACCGGAAGGCGAATACGGTGGCGGCACCGTGATGGTCTGGGACTACGGCACGTACAAGCCGGAAGAGACTGACGATCCCGAAGCGGCGCTGAGCAAAGGCGATTTCAAGTTCACGCTGAATGGTGAGAAGTTGAAAGGATCGTGGGTGCTCGTGCGGACGCGGAATCGGCAGTGGTTGCTGATCAAGCACCGCGATTACTACACGACTGAAGAAGAAGTGACGGAACTCGCGCCTGTCTCGATCCTCACGCGCCGCTCGCTCGCCGAAATCGCGGAAGATGAAGGCGGCGACGTCGAGAAAGCCGCGACGGGCGATCCGAAAAAAATCCCGAAACGCACAGGGGTCAAGCGAAGGAAGAAGGGATCAAAAGCAAAAGTCTGGCACAGCAACAGAGCGAGTTAGTTAGACAGGATTTACAAGATGTTTCGGGAATAACATGTAAATCCTGTCCAGTCTTGTAATCCTGTCCAGCGACTGTCTTAACCAAGCAGTCCTGTGTAAGACAGCTCGCCATCGACAATTCTTGCGGCTGACGTGAAAGGATGCTCTTCGATTTTCTTTTCATCGAGGATGTGCAGAACAGTGTGGCCGTTGGCTTTCAAATAATCGGCGAGCAGACTGCGGTGGCAGCGCCACCACA
>DATNDM010000039.1:0-4429 GCA_035553235.1 Pyrinomonadaceae bacterium
TCGGGCAGAGGCAGTCCGAGTGGGCCAGTCTTTCGTGCTGAACCTGAAGTCGGTATTCCGTCACCATCCGGAAAAGTCGGTGCGGTCGTGCCGCTCGGTGGTGGTTGTCTGATCACACTGATCGTCGGTAATGCCGGGACACTCTGCTCTGACTGCTCGCGCGCCAATTGTTCCGTCGTCGCACGCGTGTCGTAGCGAATGGGATAAATGACGACGCCTTCTTCGTCGAGAAAGCGCACGGTCCCTTGAAAGGTGGCATGGTCGCTGTACCAGTCCATGCCGTCACTGAACAGTACGATGGCTTTACGACCACGAATCTTGCGCAAGTTGTCCATCGCAAGCTCTACTGCGTCGTACACCTTCGTTCCCTCACCTGAGCGCGTGCCGTTTATTGCGGCGCGCAGGAGGTCTCGATCGGCAGTGAATTCGTTCAAGTCCTTCACTTTGTCGTCGAACGAGATCACTTTCACACGATCGACAGGCTGCAACTGCTGCACGAACGCGAAAGCGGCTTGCTGGATCTGTTTCAGCTTATCTTTGGTGCTGGAACTCGTGTCGAGCAGCAACACGACGTGAAACGGCGCTGCCACCTTGCCGAAGAAAGCGATTTCCTGTGGTACTCCGTCTTCCGTGATCTTGAATTCTTCCTTCCCGAGATCGGTGATGTAGAGTCCGTCGCGGTTCGTGGCGATGAGTGGGACCGTGACGAGATCGGTCTCGGTCGTGAGTTTCTCCATCTCTTCGGGTTCGGGCGGCGGAGTCGCGGCGGGTTGCGGCTGTGCCGGCTTCTGCCCGCTCGGCTTTGCTTGACCGAAGACGGTGATCAGGGTAAGTCCGATGACCAGCAGAACAAATAAGGGATGACGAGACGCAGGCGAAAGCATTCAGTCCCTCCTCACGTGAAACCTGTCAACTGAACTTTAGAGAAAAAGAGGCGAAGAGACCAGTTCCGGGCGCTAGGATGTTAGCTCGAAAGATAAAGTTTCCCGCGTTGGAACCATCCACAAATTACGCACATTCTTAAAAGTTCTGCGTAATCTGTGGATGGATTTAGTTTGCCGGTGTGAATCGGACGCGGCTCGCCGAATCAATCTTTGTACACCTCACCAGCCGTCTCCGCTCTTGGGAAAAGGAACGACAACAACACCGACAACCCAATCACGCCGCAAATGATGGCGAGCGAGATCCAGATCGGGAAATGACCGTCAAACAATCGATTCAGCCAAACCATCTTCAACCCAACGAACACCAGCACCACGCCGAGCCCATACTTCAGCAGGTAAAACTTATCGACCGCATCCGCAAGCATGAAGAAGAGCGCGCGCAGTCCGAGAATCGCAAAGATGTTTGACGTGAAAACGATAAGCGGTTCGTTTGTCACAGCGAAGATCGCGGGCACTGAGTCGACGGCGAAGATGATGTCGGTCGCCTCCAGAAAGACGAGCGCGATGAGCAGCGGCGTCGCGAAGTGTCGCCCGTCGACGTTCGCGAAGAACTTCCCGTCCTGCAAGGTCGGCGTCACCGGAATCACGCGCCGCAGCAGCCTGATCAGCAAGTTCTTCTCCGGATTGACGCCCTTCTCTTTCGCAAAGAAGATCTTCAGGCCAGTGAAGATCAAAAACACACCGAAGAAGATCACAACCCACTGATACTGCATCAGCGCCGCACCCAGCGCGACAAAGATCGCCCGGAAGATGAGCGCGCCGAGAATGCCGTAGAACAAAACGCGATGCTGGTACTTCGCGGGTATCGCGAAGTAAGAGAACACCATCACGAACACGAAGATGTTGTCGACCGACAGAGACTTCTCGATGACGTAACCCGTGAGAAACTCGAGCGACACCCGCCAGGCCTCGGCGTTCGGATCGAATCCCGGTATCGCCATCAGCCGCGGGTCTTGTGGAAATTTCCAGAGCGCGTACCGATAAAGAAGAAAGTTGAAGATCAGCGAGAGCGCGATCCAGACGACGGTCCACGTCGCGGCTTCACGAAAGCCAACCGCGTGCGCTTTGCGATGGAAGATGCCGAGATCGACGGCGAGGAGAACGAGTACGAGACCGACGAAAGCCGCGTAGAACCACCAGTATTCAGAAAACGGAAAAAGCTCAACCATACCTCATCCTTTCACAATGGAAAGGTCTTGGTCGTTGAGCTTCGAGCTTTTCCCGGTAGCCGGGTGCTTGCGACACCGTGCTGACGACTTACCGGACCCATGATGGGTGACCTACTCCCCTTTTTTAAACCGGGGAAACTGTACACGAAAACCTAAAGTACTGCCACAAAGAGGCACAAAAAGCACAAAACAGTGAAGAACGTGCTACCATTTCGCTTCCCGATGAGATCCTTACTTTTGGCAGTCTTAGCGGCGTATCTGATCGCCGCAATCCATTCGATTCTGGCGTTCGTCAATAAACGCCGCTCTCTGCAACGTGTTGCGGAGTGGTCGACGGCTGCCGGATTCGTCCTACACACGTGCGCACTCGTCGCTGATTGGGCGCTCGACGGTCATTATCCGCTGTTCGGCTTGCGTGAGGCGCTCTCGTTCCTGGCCTGGGCCCTGGTCGCGCTTTACGCGGTCGTGCGGTACCGCTACCGGACGCAGGCGGTCGGGGCGTTTACGATGCCGCTGATCTCGGCGCTCACTTTTGTCGCGTTACTAATGGGAACAAATGCGAGTAACACGCCGGCATCGTTTTCGACGACGTGGTTGTTCCCGATACATACGACGCTTTTGATTTTCGCGTATGCCGCATTCTTCATTGTCTTCATGGCCAGCGTGATGTACTTAGTCCAGGAGCGTGCCCTGAAACTCAAGACGTTCGGTGCCTTTTTTCACCGGCTGCCGCCGCTGACGACCGTCAACGCGCTCGCGACGAGCGCCTCCGCTTTTGGTTTGACGCTGCTGACACTCGGCATCGTGACCGGGATGTTCTGGTCGTCAGCGCGTTACGGGCGCTTGTGGAACAACGATCCGAAGGAGATTTTCGCGCTCCTGACGTGGTTACTTTATTTCGGTCTGACTATCTATCGATCGACCGCGAACTGGCGCGGCCGCAGCGCAGCGTGGCTCGGTGTGGTGGGCTTCGGGTTAGTGCTAATCACCTTCATCGGAGCACCATTTCTCGGCGGATATCATGTTTTCAAGTAAGTTTTCTTTCGTGATTAAGAAATGTCTATTCTTCTCATCGGAGTCAATCACAAAACCGCTCCGGTAGAGATCCGCGAGCGACTCGCCTTCAACGACGAAGCGTGCGCCATGGGCCTGCGCCAACTCGTCGACGGCGACATCGTTCGTGAAGGACTGATCGTCTCGACCTGCAATCGCGTCGAAATTCTCGGCGCGACCGCCACCGATCAACTCAAGTTCGGCGCCGAACGCATCACCCAGTTTCTCGACACGTCCGGCAGCCTTCCTAAAGGTTTCCTCGAAGCGCATCTCTATCACCACACGGACGAAGAAGCCGTACGACATCTGTTCCGCGTCGCCTCGTCGCTCGATTCGATGGTCGTCGGCGAACCGCAGGTGCTGGGCCAGGTGCGTCATGCGTATGCAGTCGGCGTCGAGGCCGGCACTGTTGGTCGTGTGCTGAACCGTTTGGTTCATCACACATTCAAGGTCGCGAAACGCGTCAGAAGCGAGACTGGAATCGCCGCGAGCGCCGTGTCGATCAGTTACATGGCAGTCGAGCTCGGCAAGAAGATCTTCGAGTCGCTCAAAGGTCGCACTGTTTTACTCATCGGCGCGGGCGAAATGGCTGAGCTCTCTGCGCGGCACCTCGTCAACGCCGGCGCCTCGCGCGTCGTCATCGCGAATCGCACTGCTGAGACCGCGCAACAGATCGCCGGCGAGTTGGGCGGCACGGCGATCTCACTCGAGCAGTTAGATCAAGTACTGCACGAAGCCGATGTCGTGATCTGTTCTACGGGCGCGCCGGATTACGTCGTCACCGCGGAGCGAACGCGCAAAGCACTCGAGCGCCGTCGCAACCGTCCCACGTGCTTTATCGACATCAGCGTGCCGCGCAATATCGATCCGGACGTCAGCAACATCCACAACGTTTTCCTGTTCGACATCGACGATCTCGAGTCAGTGATTTCTTCCAACATTCGCGAGCGCGAGCGCGAAGCTGAGCGCGCTGAGCTGATCGTGCAGTCGGAGGTGATGCAGTTTCAGCAGAAGCTTCGTTTGATGGACATTGGGCCAAGCATCGGCGCGCTGCGACAGAATATGCAGGACGTTGCCCGCGCGGAGCTGGCGCGGCAACGCAAACGGCTCGGCGTGCTGACGCAAGATCAGGAAGCCGCGATCGAGTCGTTGCTCATGTCGACCGTCAACAAGATCTCACATCCAATCATCAGCCAGATGCGTCGTTTCTACGAGACGGGCGAGCCTGACGCTGCCGATCTTCCGAAAGATCCTTTCGAGGAG
>DATNDM010000040.1:0-5858 GCA_035553235.1 Pyrinomonadaceae bacterium
TTCAGCTCTCGTATCGTAGTCCTTCGCCAGTCGCTCAACACCAGCGATGACCGCCGTCGCGAGCGTCCCGCGCCAACCCGCATGAACCGCAGCGAACGCACCCGTCACCGGATCGCCAATCAAGATCGGCACGCAATCAGCAGTCTTAACTCCGGCAAGCACTCCCTGCGCCGCACTGATGATCACGTCGCAGTACACAGTCTCACCGAGCGTGTTCTCCGCAGGCTTCGCATCCGCTACACTTGCGACAACGCGCACGTCGGCGCCGTGGACCTGCCAACAACCCGCCAGCGTCCACTCGCCCGGAAAAAGCTTGAGAAAGCGACGACGATTCTCCAGAATGTTCTCCGCCGCGTCGTCGTGAAAGCCGGCAAGGCTAAGCGCGTTCGCGGGCATGTCGCTGACGCCGCCGAGACGCGTCGAGAAACCGTTGACGAAGCCGTCGTCTTCGAGCGGCGCACAAACGAGCGCGCGCACGCCGCCGGTCTCGCGCCAGTAAAATCCAGCTTCGGTCAGTTGGTCATCGCTTGTGATCATTTCCATCGGTATAGACATTATCGAAGTCGCTCGAATTCGCGAAGTGCTCTTGCGGACGCCGCGGTTTGCGGACCGCGTCTTTACTGTAGCAGAGCGCGCGTACTGCGACTCTCGCGGCGTCGTCGCCGCACAGCATTATGCAGCGCGATTCGCAGCGAAAGAAGCGGCATTGAAAGCATTGCAAACTGGCTGGCGCGGTGGGATCAGCTGGCAGGACGTTGAGATCTCTGCACGCGAGAGTGGCGCGCCGTTTTTGATTTTCCGAGGAGAAGTGCTGGCGGTGTTCGAAAAGTTCGGCGCGACCGCCACGCACTTATCGATGTCGCACACGACCGAACACGCCATCGCGCAGGTCGTTCTAGAACGATAGACTGAAAATCCTGTAATCCTGTTCAACGCTTTGCCCAAAAAGTCCGTTGCGAACTGCTTTCTCTGTGCAACCTCTGTGTTCTCTGTGTCTCTGTGGTGGTTTTTCCTAAGAATTATTAACCACGGAGACACAGAGAACACAGAGGTTGCACAGAGAAGAGCTGGCTTAGTGACTTTTTGGGCAAAGCTCCTGTTCAACGCATGTCGTTGACAAGCGATCGCCGCCCGCTGACATCGATCTCAACTCGAGTAGCCCTGGGATTCGGGATTGGCATTTGTCTCTTCACTGCGATCTCTTCACGCGCTGTTTCTACCTGCTCCGCGAACGGACTGCCGCCCTGTTGCGCCGGCAGGTTCCCGTGCAGATAACACTCCATAGTCGGCGCCATTCGATCAGTCACAGCAATCAACTCACGCACAGGACAAGTCACTGTCGAACGCAATCCAGTCGCGGCATCGATCTCCACGAACTTGATCCCTTCGGGACACTCAAAATTCTCACCACCGAGATCGGGCCGTAACGCAACCGCATCGTTCATGAAATCGACCCACGCGGGCACCGCCGCTTCAGCGCCCGTTAACCCAAGCTGTTTGTTGTCGTCAAAACCAATCCATACGACACACACGAGATTCGGCGAATACCCAACGAACCAACCATCACGCGACGTTCCCGTCTTCCCGGCGATCGCGGTGCCGGGAACTGCGCCACGTGCTTTTCGCGCCGTGCCACGATCAATCACGCCTTGAAGCATGTTCGTGATCATGTAAGCCGTCGTCGGACTGACAACCTGGTCCACAGCTTCGACCCCGGCGTGCGTTGCGGGTGGCTCGCCCACACTCGTGATCGCTTTCGCCTCGACCCGCCGTCCCTCATTCACAAACGCCGCATACGCGGACGCGAGCTGGAGTGGCGTCACTTCCTCGGTGCCTAACGCGAGCGCGGGATAGCGCTCCGGCTTCGGCAAGCCAAACCGCGCCGCCAGATTCGCGATGCGTGCGAGGCCGGTTTGCAACGCAACGTCCACAGTCACGACATTCAACGACCGCACGAGCCCCGTGCGCATCGTCACTTCCTGCATCGAATAACCGCCGCCGTAATTCGCGGGCCGATAAATCTTGTTGCGGTCGTAAGTGAACTCGCGCGGCGCGTCCATAAACATTCGCACCGGCGAGAAGCCGTCTTCAACCGCTGCGGCGTAAACAAACGGCTTGAATGTCGATCCGGGTTGGCGCAGCGCGTCGGTGGCCCGATTGAGTTGTGATTCCGCATAATTGCGCCCGCCAACCATCGCGAGCACATTGCCGGTATGCGGATCGAGCGCCACCAGCGCGGCCTGCGGTTTCACGTTTCGATCCTTGTAAGCAACATCAAGATGGTCTAACTGCCGTTTCAGCGCTCGCTCTGCTGCTTCCTGCAACTCGAGATCGATCGTCGTGTAAATCCGCTGGTGCTCCGCTGACGTTTCAAACTGCGACTCCGCGAGACGATTCACGTAATCGACAAAATACGGCGCGAGCGAATCGTCAACGACGGGCGCGGGCGCGACAGTCACTGCTTCAGCGTTCGCCAACCTGTTTTGCTCGTCTGTAATCCAGCCATTTTCCCGCATGGCTGCCAGCACGATGTTTCTTCGCGCCCGCGCATCGTCCACGTGTCGCACAGGCGAATAACGCGCCGGACTCTGAATCATCCCGGCGAGCGTCGCTGCTTCCCCCAGCGTTAGATCGCGCAACTCTTTTCCATAAAAAACCTTTGCCGCTTCCTTGACCCCTCTAACTACGACCGCACCGCGTTGGCCCAGGTAGATCTCGTTACAGTAGAGCGCAAAAATATCGTTCTTCGAGAGTCGCCGTTCGAGCGCGAACGACAACATCGCTTCCGCATACTTGCGTTGAAGAGTTTTTTCCGAAGTGAGATACGTGTTCTTAACGAGCTGCTGAGTAATCGTCGAGCCACCCTGCGCGAGTTCGTCATCAGCTACGTTTCTCAGCACAGCGCGCGCGAGACCGTTGATATCGACACCTGAATGCTCGAAAAACCGACGATCCTCGATCGCGAGGATGGCGTGCACCAGCACTTCGGGAATCTCGCCGTAACTCAATACTTCCCTGCGTCCCGACTTCGACGAAACATCGTTCGACAAGATCTCGGGTTCGAGCCTGAACGACTCGAGCAAAATACCGTCGCCACGAACTTCATCGATCTGGTCTCCCGCAAACGTCACGCGCACGACCTGTTTCATTCGCGCCGGGCGAATCTCGATCGCGGCACCGCAAACGCAAAAACTTCCACTCCAAACGTCGCTGGCGTTCGTTTCCAGGTAACCGGCACGTCGCAAGACCTCAACCAATTTGTCCTGCGACAACTTTTGCCCAGCCTCGAGCACGCGCGGAGCTGCGTAAAGTCCGGGCCGACTGGTCAAATAACCACTGGCGAGTCGCGCATCGATGATTTGGGAGTAGAAACGGTAGGAACGCGCCACCGCGTCAGCCGCGATGGCACACGCGATCAGCAGCAAAACGAGCCCGAGTCGAACAAAGCGGTGTTTGAAACGGATTCGTCGCGGATCGGGCAGAGATTTAGCCTCGATAACCATCCTTCAGTGCTTCCAATTGTCTTGTGATTTGAAGAAATGATTAATGGAGGTCGAATTCAGGAACCGCGGATAACTCGGATTTGAAAAACTGATCAGAACGGATCAGCCTTCGAATTTGAGGAATACTCTCCAGCCCGGCTTCGTAACCCGCAACCATCAACTCGTCGGCGCGACGCACCTGGTCCCAACGAATGTGACCAACCTTCGGCGTAATCACGAGGTCCGAGATCTCGCAATGCTGTCGGGAAACACTCCTCTGTATCACCATCATCGACTGCAACAACACGCCAACCACAGAACTCGTCGACGACATAAAAGTCGCACCTGCACCATTCACGTCAACAGCAATCACGACGTCAGCGCCGAGCGCGCGCGCCGCAGCCGCGGGAATCACCGCCACCAAGCCACCGTCGACAAGCTGCCGGCCTTCCGAATCCGGCACCGGCACGTACCATCCGGGAATCGTACAACTCGCGCGAATCGCAAACGGCACGTCGCCTTTGTCCTTCATCACCACCGCCTCGCCGGTCTTCAAGTCAGTGGCCACGACCGCAAACGGGATTGGCAGGTCTTCAAACTTCGTGATCGGCAATCGCGCCCTCATAAACCGTTCGAGGCGCGCATTACTTTGCAAGCCGAATCGCGACATCGTGATCCGACCGATGTGACGCCAGCGAAGTTTGCGACCTAACTCTGCGATCTCGTCGATGGTCATGCCGGCCGCGAATGCGCCGCCTACAATCGATCCCGCCGACGTTCCCGCCACACAGTCAATCGGAATCCCGTTCTCCAGCAGCGCGCGCAACACGCCGACGTGGGCCATACCGCGCGCCGCGCCGCCAGACAGAGCTAATCCAATCTTCGGGGGTGACATGACGATTAGACGGGACTCAACATCACGACTTCGGCACGCTCTCTGGCCGTGTCGAGAAATGCATTCGTATCAGACTCGATCTTCGCTTCCATCAACGTCTTTTCAATCTCGTCGCGAACCTGCTCGAGCGGCGGCACGATACGTCCCGGCAAACGCGCCTTCACGCGCGGTGTGTAAACGTCTCGGTAGTAATCAGCAATCTCCTTCTGGCTGATCACTACGAAATTTCTGAACCGGAAGTCGAGGTATTTTTCCATCTTGAGACGCTGCTCGATGATCTCGTCGAGTTTCTCACTCGTCAGTCCGACGCGCTGAAGTCGTTGCTGAAACTCGAGCGGTGAAGCGAAGTTGCGTGCCAACTCATCACGCGCGTCACTGATTTCTTTCGGCGTGGGAACGATCGTCGGGATCTTCTCCGCCTCCTGCAGAATCAGACGCTGATCAATCAAAAGACGCAGCGCGCGATTGAGATCTTCGGAGCTGGGATTGTCGAGCAACGTGTGCGGCTGGAGCGCGAGCTGCCACATCAGATCGGAATACGTAATCAGATCGGTGCGCACACCGGCATTGACCGTCGCGACCATCTTGTCAACAACCTGCTGCGCCGCGCACTGCAAAGGAAAGACGAACACCAAAAGCAGCAAAGCCTTTATCCACAGACTACGCAGCTTACACAGAAAGAACTTGTCTGCGTAATCTGTGGATGGTTCTCCTGTCGTCATCTCTCTTCTCCTAAAACGTTTGCGTAATCCGGAAATGCAGGTGCCCATGGTTGAGTCGAAATATCGCCGGCGTCCCGTCAAACAGACTTGTCGGACCACGCTGCGGAATCAAAAACTCCGGCGGCTTCAACAGAAATCCATAATCCACCGCCAGCGCGCCACCAAACGGCGTCTGCACCCGGAACCCCAATCCGACTGTGTTGGTCCAGTGCGCGCGCAAATTAGCCTTATTGATCGCGGCCAGAATGTCTCCCGGCGCAACCGGAGTCGTGTCTTCCTTGCCAAACAAGTCGCCGATGCGACGAAACACGTTGCCGCCATCATAAAACGGCACGACCTGCAATGACCTCGTCAGCGGGACGCGCGCTTCAAGATTCAGGACCGCGAGGGCGTTTCCACCGACGGGCACCGTGAACGGATTGAGCACCACTAAGTTCTTGTTCTGATCACGAAATTCGCCTTCAGGAATCACAACCTCACGTGGGCCGGCCTCTTCAAAATTGAACCCGCGCAGCGTCGTTGAACCGCCGGAGAAAAAGCGTTCGCTGATCGGCAGCGTCGAATCAATCTCGTCGATGACGCCATTCCCGTCGCGGTCGCGGGGATTAAACACGTTCGCGAGGCCTAACGTCATATTGCCAGCCAGCACCGTGTCGCGCAGCCAGCCCACTTTGTGGTACTGCCTGTAATTCATTTGGAAACGATTGAAAGAGATATTCCCACCAAGCTGCCGCAACGCCACCGCATAGTCGACGCTTA
>DATNDM010000041.1:0-2796 GCA_035553235.1 Pyrinomonadaceae bacterium
GTTCCGTGCAGGTTCACGTAGTCAATGTCTTTTGCTTCGCAGCCCGCGTCCATCAGCGCGAGATGCATCGCGCGCGCCGGTTCGTCACCGTCTTCAGCGAGTCGCACGCGATGATACGCATCGCACGTCGAGCCGTAGCCGATCACTTCGGCATAGATTTGAGCGCCGCGAGCGAGCGCGTGGTCCAGTTCTTCGAAGACATAAACCCACGAGCCTTCGCCCAGCACGATTCCGGATCGATTGCGTGAGAAAGGTCGCGAAGCGCGCTGCGGTTCGTCGTTCCACTCGTTCGTCAACACCGTCATCAGATTGAACGCGGCGAGAATGCCCGGTGCGATTGGCGCGTCGACGCCGCCCGTCAGCATCAGGTCCTGGCGGCCGAGTGCGATGTGCTGTGCCGCGTAAGCCATCGCGTCAGTGGAGCTCGTGCAACCAGTCGAGACGATGTGCGACAAACCACGCAGGCCAAATGCCATCGACAATTCGCTCGAGAGCCCGCCATGCGTCGAAGCGGGAATTGTGTAGACACTCGCTTTGCTGGTTGGACCAACGTACCAGTATTCGTACTGCTGCTCGGTGAACGCGAGACCGCCGCCGCCCGTGCCGAGTTCGACACCGAAAGCGCGCCGCTCGTCGAGTGATAAATCGTCGGTAAAAAGACGCGCATCGTCGAGCGCCTCGCGTGCGGCTGCGAGCGCAAGTGGGACCGTGCGCGGCACGTGTTTGCGATCTTTCGGATTAAGTTGCGACTGCCAGTCGAACGAGGGAACTTCAGCGGCTATCTGGACCGGGAAGCTCGAAGGATCGAAAGTCTCGATCCTTCGAACTCCGCTCCTGCCTGAGACTAGACCATTCCAATACGCCTCGCGCCCGATTCCCAGCGGCGTGACACACCCCATTCCGGTAATCACAACCCGGCGTGGACGCATCAAGGCTTTCAACATGAGGCTATTTTAGCCTTTGAGTAAGTGGAATCTGTCTCGAATAGATCAAACTTTCTGTCCGCACTCATTGCAAAACTTTGCGCCGGGACTTAACTCCGCCTGACAACTCGCACACGTTGCTGGTCCGAGCTTCGTGCCGCACTCGATACAGAACTTCGCGCCCGCCGCGTTTTGATGACCACACTTCGGACACGCCACGCCAGCCTGGGCCGACCCCTGCGCACCGCCCTGGCTTCCGCCCTGATTTGGCTGCTGCATCGCATTGTTCATCGCGCCGGCCATCGCATTGCCGAGCGCGAATCCGGCGCCCAGACCGACGCCAGTGCCCGCACCGCCGCCAGGATTCTGTGCCGCATCGCGCATCGCGTCCGCTGCCTGGAATTGCGCGTAACGGCCCACGTCGCCGATCACGCCCATCGACGTGCGCTTGTCCATCGCGGCTTCGACTTCCTGCGGCAGAGAGATGTTCTCGATCACGAACTTCGACAACTCGAGTCCGAAGGTCTTGAATTCATCGTTCAGCTTGACGCGCGTGAACTTCGCGAGCTCGTCGTAGTTTGAAGCGAGGTCGAGTGCAGCGATCTTCGACTCACCAAGAGCGTCGCTGAAGCCGCCCACGATCGTGCGTTTCAGTTGTCCTTCAACGTCTTCTGTGACGAAGCGCGCGTTCGTGCCGGCAACTTCCTTGATTAACGCCTGTGGATCCGAAACACGAATCGAGTAGATGCCAAACGCGCGCAGCCGAACCATGCCGAAATCGGTGTCGCGCATCATGACCGGATTCGGCGTGCCCCACTTCAGGTCGGTGAACTGCTTCGTGTTTACAAAGTAAACCTCAGCCTTGAAAGGTGAGTTGAAGCCATACTTCCAGGCGCCCAATTTCGAGAGGATTGGCGTGTTGCCCCCGTCGATCGTGTAGCGACCGGGAGGAAACTGATCGGCAATCTGGCCCTCATGCACAAAAACTGCGGCCTGCGATTCGCGAACGATTAGCTGCGCACCGTTTTTGATCTCCTGATCCTTGACCGGAAAGCGGTACAGAAGCGTGTTAGTCGAGTCGTCGAGCCACTCGATTACTTCGATAAACTGCGAACTCGGGCTGAGTCGATCAAGTATTCCCATTTGGTTACCTCATGCGAAACAGAATACAAACAGGGGAGATTATACAAACCAGCGTTCATCCGCGGAAATCCGCGGCCCTTTTCCGGACGATCAGCAGGGCGGTCAGTCCGGCGGCGATGTCGATCATGCTGTCGTAAATCGACGCTGTGCGGCTGGGGACAAAGCTCTGGTGATATTCATCCATGAGAGCATATACGACAATTAGCGCCGCGCAGATCAAAAACCATCGTCGACGAATCGCCGGCTGCGGCGACGTGCGAAATGCGCGCGCCGCTAAGAACCCGAGGATCGCGTATTCGGTGAAATGCGCGATCTTGCGCGTAGTGAGATGGACGACGGCAAGCGTATCCGGACTGGTACCTGGAAACAACCAGAGTACTAGTGGACCAATTATGCGAGAGGTATTTCCGGCGTTGAATTCGTCAGAAGAAGCAAACGAGATAAACGCGAGCCAAACGATTAGAGGCAGGTAATGACTAAGGAACCTGGAGACCCTGGCCACGATTTCTTTTT
Organism: Pyrinomonadaceae bacterium; assembly: GCA_035553235.1. Taxonomy (GTDB): domain Bacteria; phylum Acidobacteriota; class Blastocatellia; order Pyrinomonadales; family Pyrinomonadaceae; genus PSRF01. Next base: position 2,580 of record DATNDM010000041.1, read on the forward strand.
GTGTTTTGTGCGTTTTTGTGGCTAAAACTTCTTCTCGCCTTTGTGGCTTAAAGCGCGGCCGCACCCGAAACGACTTCGATGATCTCGTTTGTGATCGCTGCCTGACGAATGCGATTCATGTTGAGCGTCAAAGTCTCGATGAGCTCGCTCGCATTCTTCGACGCCGAATCCATCGCGGTCATGCGCGCGCCCTGCTCAGACGCAACTGACTCGAGCA
>DATNDM010000042.1:0-3659 GCA_035553235.1 Pyrinomonadaceae bacterium
CGGTCACGCGCAAGAAATCCAACGACAGCTCGCGCTCTGTCCTGAGTTCGTCACCCATCTGTGTCTCCTGGTTAGGGATGTAGTCAGCGTCTTCATACTAGCATAGGCCCCAGTGTTTAGCGGAAATCTGCGGTCGTTGCTAGACAAACGTGATGCTAACCTGTACTCTCACGCGCACTCTTCGTTCTGGGCCTCATCACTATGGATCGAAGAATCGAAAACATCATCTCGAAAATGAAAAAAGACACCGCGGCGGCGTGGGATCTTCCAACGCTCGCGGTGCTCGTGAACCTTTCGCCTTCGCGCTTCCGCCATCTATTCAAACAAGAGACTGGAGCGACTCCGGCGCAATATCTGAAAGACATCAGGCTGGTGAAGGCGGAAAGGATGTTGCGCACGACGTTTCTCAGTATCAAGCAGATCTTGAAGCAGGTTGGAATTGCATCAAACGCTCACTTCGTACGCGATTTTCGCCGGAAATACGGCACCACGCCGACCACTTACCGCCGGATGATCAGACGCAAACGACAGCGCGCACGCTCGTCTTGATCGTGTAGCCACTTTCGACAAAATTTAGCCGTTTTCGACAACAAACAGTCATTGACTACGAGTTGTGATGAGACTAGATTCCCGTCACTCACCACAAGTCAATGTCTTGGTCGCTGTAGGGGCGGCCCTCTGTGGCCGCCCTGCGTTGAAGATGTCGACTAAATCTCACGAACTGGAGTTATGAAAATGTTTTGCTATTCCTCACGTTCCATTATCAGGTCCACATGTTTGCTTGTCGTGTTGGCAGCAACCGCGGCGGCGCAAACACCCGAGACGGTGGTTGCGACGGTCAACAATATCGAGATCACGCAAAAGCAAGTGGATGATTCAGTGGCCGCGCAGATCTACCCGTTACAGCAACAGCTCTACGCGATTCGAAAAGCCGCGCTGGAGAACCTCATCACGACGAAGGTCCTCGAAAGCGAGGCCGCCGCACGGGGCGTCTCGATCGCAGACCTGCGACAGCAATTGACAGTTGGCGAGGTGAACGTTACGCACGCGCAGGTTGAAGACGCTTACAAACAGAACGCGTCGTTCTTCGCAACCATGAGTCCTGACGAGGCTCGGGAACGGTTGCGTCTCGATCTCGAAAATCAGGCACGTATGAAACATTACCGGGCAGCCCTGGCCGTACTGCGCAAAAAATGGAACATCACAGTGAACTTCTCGCCGCCCGTGTTTGTCTCAGAACTGGATGACGGCGTTTCGCCAGTGAAAGGCGCGACCAATCCGGTAATAACGATCGTGGAGTTTTCAGATTTCGAGTGCCCATTCTGCAGGCAAGTGCAGAGTGCGCTGAAGCAGACGCTCGAGAAGTATGACCGGGAAGTACGGCTCGTGTTCAAGCACTTGCCGTTGGAAGGTCATCGCAATTCGCTCCCGGCGGCGCGCGCGGCATATTGCGCCGCCGAGCAGGACCGGTTCTGGCAGTTTCACGATGCGCTCTTCGCGGCGGGTAACTTATCGCCGCCTGACCTCGATGGGATTGCGTCCGAGCTGGGGCTTGGGTTGGCGAAGTTTCAGGAGTGTGTTGCTTCCGAGCGCTCGCGTGCGGCGGTGGTGAAAGACATTGAAGCTGCCAGGCTGTTGCGTATCGAAAGTACGCCGAGTTTCGTCGTAAATGGAAAAGTGATTCAGGGCGCGCTCAGTTTTGCCGATCTTCAAAAGATTATCGAGCAGGAGCTAAGTCAGCGTGTGACGCAAAAACAATCCTCAATGAATTAAGGAGAACCTCACAATGAAACGAATTGTTTGTCTGATCTTTACCTTACTTGTTTGTCTTGTTGGTCCTGTCCTCGCCCAGGAAAGGCGCAACGGCTTGGGTGAAAAAGTCATTCGCGAAACTTACCGCAAGCTTGAAATCTACAACGCTGCCGCTCAGGTTTTTGAAAACGAACGCACACGCAAGCCGTTCCGACCCGAGGCGAACCTGAAATTCGAGCTCAGTGATTTTCATTCCGGTGACATTCAGGAGATTCAGAATAGACCGTACGCAGAACTGGTCACGCTGCCTGCCGGCGACGTCGTGTCTTTGACGCGCGGTGGTCACTCCACGAATGGTGGACCGCAGGAGGCTACGTTCGGCGCGGAGTGGGAACGCGGACAGTATGCTTCTGTGTTCGATCCAGTGTGGACCGTGGCTGATGTGTTTCATTTCGAAGCCGCGCGGTATTACGACGTCAGGACTTTTGTTCAGTATCGCGTGACGGTCCGGCTGCAGGGGAGGTCGCGGACTTATCGCGCGCTCGCGCTGTTTCGTGACTCACCTGACGCGGCTCCGGAGTTTTGGGATGCGGTGGTTAATGGTGTCGGGAGCGTCTGGCAGGAAAAACGGCCTCCGTATAAGGTGAAGAATTGAATACTCCTCGAGACGAGTGCTGCGATCGTTGGTGATTACATCGACGATGGTTCGATATCCGGCGGTGGTGGTACCGACACAGGATCGATTTCTGGCGGCGGAACACTCGTCTCAGCAACCACCTTGCCCTTGTGGCTTAGTGGAGATGATGCTGAGCATGCATCGGGCCGTCATGCCGGCACCGCGCAATACACCGGCGAGTGCTTCGCGCTTGCGAACAATCAACAACGCTGCTCGGTTACTGTCAGTAACTTCGCCGCCTTTGAGACTGGCACCCTCGATAACATCACGCCTTTCTTCTGGCACTTTGGGTCGAAAGATCAAAAAACAGAGAACCGCACCGGACCAGTTGGCATCCCCATTGTGTGCGCGGCCGCGACGGGAGTGGCTTTTTCGTCATGCCTGATCGGCACCACCTGCGGCAGCGAAGCAAGCGTGTCGCTGAGTGTCCTCGCCGTTTCTGCTTCCGCCACGATTTCGGGCGGCAATCTCTGGCACGATGTGAATGCCGAACACTTCGGTTGTGCCCTTGCCAGTGCTGGTGGTTCGTGTACTGCACCGGCTCTTGATGGTACCTGCCCGATTGGGACCGTTCCGAATGGCTCGGGTTTATGTTGCTTCAGTAGCGGCGCCGGCGGCACAAGCAGTTGCAATACGACGTTCGCGAGTCGTTGCATGAGGTTTGGCGGTGACTATGATTTTCTCAGTTGCACGTGTCTGGGCTGTGATTACTGCGGCGGCTCTCCGATCATCATCGATATCGCGGGTGACGGTATCGCGCTCACCGGTCCGTCTGATGGTGTTGATTTCGATCTGAACGGCAATGGCACCCGAGATCGCTTAGGTTGGACGCGGCCCAATTCAGATGATGCGTGGCTCGCACTCGATCGCGACGGCAACGGCACTATCGATCGAGGCGCGGAGCTGTTTGGTGACTTCACGCCGCAGCCGGATGCAACGAATAAGAATGGCTTCCTGGCCCTGGCGGAGTTTGATAACAACGGCGACCGCGTGATCGACGATCGGGATGCGGTGTTCGAGAGTCTGCGTTTATGGCAGGACCGAAATCACAACGGCATCTCCGAGTCTGAAGAGCTCCACACGCTCGTGGAATTGAACGTGAAGGCGCTCGAACTGGACTTCAAGGAGTCGAAGCGCGTGGATGAATTCGGAAACGAGTTCAAATACCGCGCGAAAGTAAAAGACGCCTCCAAGGCCAGTGTCGGACGCTGGGCCTGGGACGTCTTCTTGT
>DATNDM010000043.1:0-4578 GCA_035553235.1 Pyrinomonadaceae bacterium
TTGAGCTGAAATCCCGGCGCGGCCTGGAGACGCGGCTCGGGCGGCAGGCGCTCTTCTTTCGTCAACGCCATCGGCCCGGGTTTGGTTGCCTTCGTTTCCTGCTGGTTGAAAAACTCAAACAACAGGTAGACACCGATGTGAATGGCGATAGCAGAGATGGTGAGCACGACGATGAAGGTCACCACCGCGCGCACGTTGACGTCGCTGCGCTCGTGCGTGACTTCGACGTTGCGAATATGCGAAACGTCCGGCGTCTCTGTTCTATGCCCGTCGCCTTTAGTCTTTTCTGCCATTACTTAATGTCCAGCGTGCATCTGTTCGAGTGTCGACTCAAACTGCGGGTCGTTGATCGGAATCAACGACCGCTTGCCTAACTGCCAGGTGAAAAATGCCAGCCACAAACCTCCAAAACCAATGAACGCCGCCACGTCCATCACGATCCACAGGCGATGCTGAAACGCGGGTGCAAGCATCCACAGGAGATCGACGAACCGCATCACGAGTATCAACACCGCAACGAGCACGAGTTTGTGCGGGTCGCGCTTCAAACCGCGTGACAGCAGGAACAAGAACGGCGCAGCGAAGTGCAGTATGCCAATCGTGACGATGAGGTAGCCCCAGCCGCCGTAAATGCGATGGAGATACCACGTGATCTCTTCCGGAAGATTCCCTGACCAGATGATCAGAAACTGCGAGAACGCGAAGTAAGCCCAGAGCATCACGAGCGCGAGCAGCAGTTTTCCGAGATCATGAAAATGTAGTGGCGCGACGATCCGTTTCATCGGCTCTTCGCGTGACAGTCGCGCCATCACGGCAATGACGAACGCGAGCGCGCTGAGCGACCACGCCGCGACAAAAATGAAACCGTAGATCGTAGAGAACCATTCGGGCTCTATCGACATGTACCAGTCAATCGAAGCGAAAGTGATGCTGAAGATCAATGCCACCATTCCTGGTCCGCTCAGTACGCGCATGTACTTCGTGTAGCGATTGTCTGCGGTGCGATCCTGCGCGAGTGACCACTTGTTCAGGAAAAACACGAGCGCGCCCCAGACGGCGAAATAGACAAGAGCGCGGACTGTGAACATCGGCACGTTCAGATATCCTGCTTTGAACTGTACGGCCGGATGTTTCGCGACCTCTTCGGCGTCGGTCCATTCGTGATAAATCGAATGCGCGCCGATCACAACGGGCACAAACAACACGATCATGAGCGGCAACACTCGCGTCGCGGCTTCGAGCGAGCGACGAATCACGAGGCCCCAGCCGCCGCCAGTCATGTGTTGCAACATCAGGAGCGCGAGCGAGCCCACTGTGATGCCGGTCCAGAACGTCCAACCTATCAAGTACGACTGGAAAAACTGGCGCGGGTTGAAGAATAGTCCCGCGATCAAGACGATCAAAAACACGATGCCGACGCCGAGCGTGCGTTTTTGAAAGTCAGACATATTCGGAGGATTGAATGATTGAATCATTGGTGTCCTCCGGCTGCTGGTGTGGGTGAAGGTGAAGGCGCTGGGCTTGCCGAAGCGGCGGCGTTGTTTTGCTGACTTGCCTGGAGCGCGCGGATGTAAGCCACGATGGCCCAACGATCCTGCACTGGAATCTGCGGCGCGTAGGACGGCATCGCGCCCCAGCCGTTTGTCATTGCGTCGAAGAAGTGTCCGACGGGTGCTTGTCGCAGTCGGTCGTCATTGAACGAAGCCGCGCGACGATACCCACGACGCACGATCATGCCGTCGCCGTTACCCGTCAGACCGTGACATACCGAGCAGAAGACGTTGTAACGCTGCTGACCGCGAAGCACAACGTCTTTAGTGACGGGAATCGGGAAGTCAACGACGTCGTCGGGAAACGAGTTTTGCGGTGCGCCACCGGCCGTTTGCGGGTTGGCGTTCGGAGCGGGTTGTTGCGGGTTGGCAGTTTGTTGTTGAGCAGTCGTCGCGCTCGCGGCGGTTGCGCCTGCTTTCTTGCCCGTATAGAACTCAACATCGTCGCGCAGAAAACCGCGCGGTATCGTCCCTTCGATTGGTTGACGGCTCCCGAGTCCGTCTGAGAAGAACGTCGCGCCACGCAGCGGCTTGACCTTCGGCTGGTCCTGCATATCGCGACGACAACCAATACAAATGAGCCACAAAAAGGCACAAAAAGCACAAACTACGGCTCGGCGCATTTTTTTACTCTGTGCTTTTTGTGCCTTTTTGTGGCCCATTTGTTCAGACTTCGACATCGTTAACTGCAACTGCATTCAAACTCTTCAACAACTCAATCACCTCAGCATGATTGAACTTCGGATCATTCGCTTCAATCGCCAGAAAGAATCGATCGCGCGTCGCGAGTGCGAAGTTCGGCAGGTTGAAAACCGGATGATACGGCTGCGGTAGTTTGTTGAGTATCAACATGCCGAGCACTGCCGAAAACGCCGCGAACAGCACCGTCATCTCGAACGTGATCGGAATCCACGCCGGCCAACTGTTCGTCGGCTTGCCCCCGACATTGATCGGATAGTCGATCGCTGCCATCCAATACTGCATGAAAAATCCACTGAGCCCACCGACGATCCCGCCGATAAAAACAATCAACGGCAAACTCGTTTTCGTAAATCCGATCGCTTCAGACAGTTCTTCAATTGGATACGGCGAATAGCCGTTAATGCGCCGATAACCGAGTGAATAAACCCTGTGTGCTGCTGCAACGAGATCACTCGGACTCTCAAACTCAGCCATCACACCGTAGAGCGGCGGCGCATGACGGCGATGACCCAGCAACGGCTGGTCTCCCGCCGCGAGTGGCTGTTCGAGTCTGATATCGTCTCTTCGATCCAACTTACTCCTCGACCTCCGCTTCCGGCAGGATCGTGCGCATCTCGAAGATCGAGATCATCGGCAGGAAGCGAATAAACAGAAACAGCAGCGTAAAGAAGAATCCGATCGTGCCGATGAACATGCCCCAGTCCCACTGCGTCGGCTGGTACATGCCCCACGACGACGGCAGGAAATCCCGATGCAAACTCGTGACGACGATGACGAAGCGCTCGAGCCACATGCCGATACTCACCACCAGCGCAATGGTCCAAAGCGCCAGGAGGTTCGACCGTATCTTCTTCACCCACAGAAACTGTGGCGTGACGATGTTGCAGAGAATCAGCGCCCAGTAATAGAGGTGATACGGACCGTGCATCCGGTTCCAGATCATGAAACGCTCGTACTTGTTGCCGCTGTACCAGCCGAAGAACGCTTCCATTATGTAGCCATAGCCGACGATCAAACCGGTCGCGAGCATCACCTTCGCCATGTTGTGCATATGGCGCATCGTGATGAAGCCTTCGAGACCGTAGAAACGCCGCAACGGAATCGTCAGCAGCAACACCATCGCGAAGCCCGCATAGATCGCGCCGGCGACGAAGTACGGTGGAAAAATCGTGGCGTGCCAGCCCGGGATGATGCCGATCGCGAAGTCGAAACTGACGATAGTGTGCACCGAAAGCACGAGGGGTGTCGCCAGACCAGCGAGCAGCAGGTAAGCCGTTTCGTAGCGATACCAGTGACGCGCGGAGCCGCGCCAGCCCATGGCCAGCATGCCGTAAACAATCTGAAACGGTTTGCTGCGCGCGCGATCACGAAGTGTTGCGAAGTCGGGAATCAGTCCGACAAACCAGAACATCGCCGAGACGGTCGCGTAAGTTGAAACGGCGAACACGTCCCACATCAGCGGGCTGCGAAACTGCGGCCAGATGCCCATCGTGTTTGGATAAGGGAACAACCAGTAAGCAAGCCACGGGCGCCCGAGGTGGAAGATCGGATACATGCCGGCCTGCGCGACCGCAAAGAGCGTCATGGCTTCCGCGAAGCGGTTGATCGACGTACGCCAGCGTTGGCGCAGCAGCAAAAGAATCGCGGAGATCAGTGTGCCGGCGTGACCGATGCCGATCCACCAGACGAAGTTCAGGATGGCGACGCCCCACGCCACCGGTATGTTGACGCCCCAGAGACCGATACCGACGAATATGAGATTCGTCATCGTCAGCAGCATCAATTGGAAAAGCGCGAACGACACCGCAAAACCGAAAAACCACGCCAGCGATGTCTTGCGCTTTAAGACGATCGAGCTGATCTTGTCGGTGACGGATGCAAACGTCAGCCCCGGATCGATCATGGGCGTGGTCGAGTGCATCGGACCTTCCGTATATGGTTTTTCCGCTTCGTCCTTCATTCTAAAACCATCCACAGATTACGCAGACTGTTCTGTATGACTCTGCGTAATCTGCGGATTAGGATTCTTCAACTGCCCCAAATACGTTGTTCTCGGCTTCGTATTCAAATCACCAAGCAGCGAATAATTACGCTCGTTCTGTTTTAACCTGGACACGCGGCTGTTCGGATCATTGACGTCTCCGAAAACGATTGCCTCAGTCGGGCAAACAGCCTGGCATGCGGTCACAATGTCGCCGTCGCGCACTTTCCGATCTTCCAGCTCCGACTGGATCTTCGCGTTCTGAATGCGCTGCACGCAGTAATTGCACTTCTCCATCACACCGCGGCTGCGCACAGACACGTCAGGATTGCGCATCAGTTGATA
>DATNDM010000044.1:0-4055 GCA_035553235.1 Pyrinomonadaceae bacterium
TGTACGTTGTCAGTCAACGCACGCGCGAGATCGGTATTCGCATGGCCCTTGGTGCGAACATGCGTGACGTGTTGCGCATGATCGTCGGCCAGGGCATGCGTCTGGTGATCACGGGACTGGCGCTGGGTCTGACTGGCGCATTCGCGTTGACACGTGTGTTTGCGAGTTTGTTGTTAGGAGTGGGAACGACTGATCCATTGACGTTCGTTGGTGTAGCGCTCTTATTGTTCGCGATTGCACTGCTCGCATGTTTGATACCTGCACGCCGCGCGACGAAAGTCGACCCATTGATTGCATTAAGACAGGAATAAGGCCGAAAAACTTTAGCCACAAGCAGCACAAAAAGCACAAAACTAACGGAAGACTATTTGTGCTTTTTGTGCTTCTTTGTAGCTATGCAAGCGATTGCTTCTGCTGAACTCGTGCCACGTGTCTCGCACGACAAGATACTCGTAATCTTTGGCGGGTTGTTGCTCGTAATGCTGCTCGCGGCACTCGACTCGACGATTGTCGCGACCGCACTGCCGACGATCGTCGGAGAGCTTGGTGGGTTGGACCATCTTTCGTGGGTCGTCACCGCATATCTACTCTCACAAACAATCGTCACTCCCATTTATGGAAAGCTCGGCGATCTTTACGGCCGCAAGCGTGTGCTCCAGGTCGCCATCGTCGTGTTTTTGATCGGCTCGGCGCTGTGTGGTCTGAGTCGCACGATGCTGCACCTGATTATCTTTCGCGGGATCCAGGGTCTCGGCGGTGGTGGACTGATGGTGACGACGCAAGCCGTGGTCGGCGACATCATTCCGCCCAGAGACCGCGGGCGTTACCAGGGTATCTTCGGCGCGGCATTCGGAGTTGCTTCAGTTGCGGGTCCGCTACTCGGTGGTTATTTCACAAGCAATTTAACGTGGCGGTGGATCTTCTACATCAACTTACCACTCGGCATTCTGGCGCTCGTGGTGTTGGCAGCGACACTGCCGAAACAGAGCTCATTCACGCGACACGCGATCGATTATCTCGGCGCGGGGTTGTTAGCTGCGGCACTCGCGGCAGTGGTCCTGGTGACGGATCTCGGCGGCACCGCATACCCGTTCTCGTCTCCCTTGATGATCGGCCTAATCGTGATTGCGGTTGCCGGACTAATCGCATTCATTGTCGTTGAGCAACGTGCCGAGGAGCCGATTCTGCCGCTACGACTCTTTCGCATCAGAGACATCTGGGTCACTTCGGCGATGGGTTTGATTATCGGTTTCGCGTTGCTGGGCTCAGTCACCTACCTGCCGTTGTTTCTTCAGATCGTGAAGGGGATGAGTCCGACAGAGTCCGGACTGCGCCTGATTCCGCTGATGGGCGGCACGCTGGTCACGTCGATTTTGTCAGGCCAGATCGTTAGTCGCACCGGCAGGTACAAAATATTTCCAATCATCGGGACGACGATGGTGACCGTCGCGTTGTTTCTGATCTCGAGAATGACTGCTGAGACGACCAATCTCACGATTGCGTGGCTCATGCTGCTGCTTGGCTTTGGGCTCGGGTTCGTCATGCAGATGCTGATCATCGCGGTGCAGAACGCGGTCGAATATCACGACCTCGGCGTTGCGACTTCGAATGCGATCCTGTTTCGTTTCATCGGCGGATCGTTGGGGACCGCGCTGCTTGGCGCCGTGCTCGCGACGCGACTCGCTGCGACGAAGTCGTTGATGTCGTCTTTGGATACGGTGTTCTTATTAGCGTCTGCGATCGCGTTCTTCGGTCTATTACTCTCGTTCCTGTTGCCGGAACGACGTCTCAGAGAAACGATTGCGGCGGCCACGGAAGAAGACATCGGCGGTGACATCGGACAAGCGTATGCGATGCCGCAGGATCGTGACTCGCGGGCATATTTACTGCGTGGACTGGCGGTGCTTGCTGATCGAGATGTGCGGCGTCGTTATGTTGCGGCGGTCGTGGAGCGGGCCGGCGTCGATCTGAGTCCTCAAGCGGCGTGGTTACTCGTGCAGATCGAACGCGAGCCGGGCGTGACCGTCAAGGAGCTATGCCGCAAAGGGAAGGCTGATCCGAATAAGTTGGCTGCCTCGAAGACGGAGTTGTTGGATAAGTCGTTAGTCACGCCGGCACACGAAGCAGATGTTTATACGCTGACTCGAGACGGCTGCGATCTCTACAATCGCCTTGTCGCCGCGCGACGCGAACATCTTGCAGAGCTGTGGCCCGAGTGGTCTCCGCAGAAGCGTGAAGACGTGTTTGCAATCCTGCGCACGCTCGCACGCGAGCTCATCCCGGAGACGAGTCACAGGTAACGATCCGCGGTTTACGGGTGTCTTAAGTTGTCTTCCTCTGTGCAACCTCTGTGTTCTCTGTGTCTCTGTGGTTGTATTGGCCGGAAAATCACCACAGAGACACAGAGGTTGCACAGAGAAGAAGCTGATTAGACACGACACGTGGTTTAGATGATTTCGAAAAGTGTGCCATCTGTTTTATAGTGTCTCTCTTTAATGAGCCGACGGGTTGCATTAGTCAGTGTCTTCATTCTGATCGCGGGTGTGGCTGTTTGGGCCGCATTTCGTTTTCGTGCCAGCCGGCGCAATCAATTACTCCAATCGATCGCCTCGATCTCTGGGTCTAACTTCACTCCGCGCACAAGTCTCGACGACTGGAATCTCGCGGTCGATAGAGTGAAAGCCGAACGAGACTCATCGCTCGGTGGCGCTCTCGAAATCCCACCTGAGCTGAGGCATTACGATGAACGCTACTGGTTTCTCGCGACACAGGTTGCCGAGGTTGAGAAATACAACATTCACACGATTCAGGATTATCTTGATCTCGCCGGAATGATCGAGCGGCACGAACTCGTTCCGGTTCCGGCGCTGACTGACAGCTACATATTGCTTGGCATCGGGCAAAGAGCGAACGATGAGCCGTTTGAGCCGTACCAGGAAGAAGACAATAAAAACAGCGCCGCTCAGCCGGCGCCGCCGGAAGCGTACCAGTCGTTGCAAGACCTCGCGAGAGACTTCAACGGGCGCTCGTACGATCTGAACAATCCCGCCGATCGATACGCATTGAAGGTCAACATGCTGAGCTCTATCAGGCCGGAAGCGTTGAAGATCCTCGAGCAGGTTGCGTCGGGGTATCGCAACCAATTCAATTTGCCTTTGACGGTCAGCTCTCTCGTGCGGCCGGAACAGTATCAACACTCACTCAGAAGAGTGAACCGGAATGCGGTGACGATCGACGCGCCGCCACATTCAACTGGTCTCGCATTCGACATCGACTATCGCTACATGAGCGTCGCGGAGCAAAACTTCGTGATGCGCGAACTCGCGCAATTGAAGGCGGCGGGAAAGATCGAAGTCATCCGCGAGCGCTCCGCGAATTTTCACGTGTTTGCATTCGTCAACGGCGTGCGTCCGCCTGATAATTTGATCTCTGCGTCGCTTGAAAAGGCCGGTGCGCCCCCGAAGGAAGAGGAAGAAGCACATCACAGTGAGAGTAGCGACCGTATTAAAACGAGGCCCGCGAAACATGCGAAAGTGAGGGCGAGACACGTTAGCAGAAAACGGCGACGCTAGGACCGTTCAGTTTCGTTACATTTTGTGTTTTGCCTCAAAGGTCGAGATGGTGCTTGGACCGGGTCAGTACAGGGAGCGGTCGCGACCTGGTCAGACCATTGGAATCAAAAATCATTGGAAATATTGCATGCTGATCACTGACCAGGTCGCTACCGCTCCCTGTACTGACCCGGTCCAACAATGATTTTTGACTTTTGAGGCAACCTAGATTTTGTGTTTTTGTGGCTAATCAAAGTTGAGGCGTCGAACCGTCACGGCTCTTGACGCATCCTTAACTCTCGAGTTGATTATGAAGAACCTGAAGCTGCATATCGGTGTGATTGTCACGGCACTCGCTGTCGCAGTGAGTGCTCAGTCGCCGCGTCCGGCACAGAGGACTTCAGTTAAGACGACCTCGCGAGTTACCAGCAGTTCACCAAGCCGCAACACGACAGCTTTCGCGACGGCAGCTGCCTCCAACGCCGCGTTTCGTAACGAGCTCAC
>DATNDM010000045.1:0-9771 GCA_035553235.1 Pyrinomonadaceae bacterium
GTGTCGGTTGTTTCGAATTTGGCGATATCAGCCTGATACGCCTGCAACTCCTTCGTTCAACCGCCGGTGAACGCCAGTACATAGATCGCAAGTACGACGTTCTTCTTTCCTTTAAAATCGCTGAGCTTGTAAACCTTTCCGTCGGTCGCACGCAGCGTGAATTCGGGCGCCTTGTCGCCGACCTTCAGGTTTGTTTTCGGCGGCGCTGTTTGTTGGGCCAGTGCCGCAACGCTAAGCACAGCAAGCAACAAGAGGGATGTTAAAAATCTCATGTACGTTTGAACTCCTTGCCATTTCGGCAGCGGTAGGTTAGCGAGTTGAATGTATGCACAAAGCGAGCGAGAGTCAAGATGGGGTCCGAAGCTAAACAAAAATGAAACTTACGGAAGCGGGAATAAGTTTAACGGTGCGGGGCAAGATGCGCGAAAGTCGAGGTGCTCCCGATTGCATAATCCAGATTCTCCGCCGACAACAGCCGCCGACCTGACCTCGGCACTTTACGATGCGGGTACGCTCCGAGACGGCGCAATCCTGGATGTGACGATTACGGAGCAGCGCAAGACAGAAATCTCCAACCTTTGGTTCCTCGACGTTGTCTATTCCGCACAATCATCTCCGAAGCTGCCTAATCGTCTTTTACTAAAATGGGCACTCAAAGAATCGCCAGCCCCAGAGCGAGGCGATCCGGAAGTTGTGTTCTATCGCGACCTTGCTCCGCAGTTACCGTCTCCGCCAATCGTCGCGTCTCTTGCGACGGCGCCACTGACGAGCAAGGATCGGTGGCTACTGATCGAGGATCTGCGCTCGAGTCATACAAACCCGCCGTGGCCCGATCGTCCTGCGGACGAATTTTTGCCAGACGCAGTCGCAGCGCTGGCGCGGGTTCACGCACATTGGTGGGAGTCACCGGCGCTCGGTTCGACCGTGGGCCGGCTACACACCGAATCAGCGCTCCGCGAGATGGTTGCTGGATTCAGGTCTCACTTGCCTGGTTTCCTTGCGGACCTCGGCGAGGATCTCCCGCTAGTTGATCGCCTCGTGCTTGAAGAGGTGTTCAACTCGTCGCTTCGTCCATGGCTTCGACTTCTGGACCAACGCGCGTTGACCGTTATCCATGGCGACGCTCATACATGGAACTTTCTATTTTCTCGTTCCGGGCAAGGCAGCACGTATCTGGTCGATTGGCAGGTTTGGCACCTTGATCTCGGGGCGCGCGACCTCGCATTCATGATCGGTTTGCATTGGAACCGCACCGCGCGGCAACAACTAGAACTTCCGTTGCTGCACTTCTATCACGCGGACCTGCTTCGCGCGGGAATCAACAATTACTCCTTTGATGATCTATTGCTCGACTATCGTCGCTGCCTTGTGCGGAACCTGACCTTCCCCATCTTATTCTGGTCCCGCGGAGGCCGCCGCGAGGCCTGGCGCGATCGACTAGACTACGCGCTTGCCGCATATCGCGATCTGGAATGTGGGGAGCTGTTGTAGCGCGTTGTCTCAAGATTTTGTTGCCGCAAAAAGCACAAAGGGTAGAAAAGGCTCACTCGGTGAAGGCCTCTTTGCGGAAGAAGCCCGCGAAGCGCTTGAACACGGACGTGGTCATATAGGGGTGCGTGGTTGAGCCGGGACCGGCCTGGACGAAGAGATGGCCGTGCTCTTTGAGGAAATCCTGGTAGATCGAGCCACTTCCGTGATCGAGGAAGGCTTGCTTGTTGGTCCAGGAGGAGTTGTAGACCAGCGCGTCCACTTGTGACGGCGGCAGCGCCAGCGATTGCTCGCTCACGTCGGCGACACTCACCGTGTACATCAAAGTTTCCGGCTCCTGCGTGCGGACGTTGTAGACATAAGGTTTCAAAGCCTCTTTCACTTGCTCGCGACAACCCGGTTTCATCACCCAGCGCGCCTCGACCTGCCAGGCCGTCATGACGTCTGCGCCCGGGCGGATGAAGCCGTCGATCATCTCGAGCGTTTGGACCATCATGAAGGGTACGGTTGGACCGTACATGTTGAGAAAGTACGAACCGTTCTTCGCGAAGAACTCTTTCATGATGGGCGAGTTGTGATGACGGTGATAGGCGTCGCGATCCTTGTAGCCCTCGACGAAGCCGACCTGCTCCGGTCCGGGCATCGGAAACGTGTTGACGCCCGGATCGAGGTTCGGAGTGTGGATTAGATACATCCACGTGTCAGGTTGCTCGCGGTGGACTTGCTCGGCGAGCGCACCGAGGGCGGCGTAAGCTTTTGCTTCGTTGCCGGGGATGATGGACCAAAATGCGTCGTTGATGTACATGCCAGTGAGTCTCCTGTAACCGCAGATGTAAATCTATTTGAGCGCGGCGATGATGCTGTCGGCCGATTTGAAGGCGAGGGCCATCAGCGTCAGTGTCGGGTTGGCGGTGCAGACGGTCGGGAAACTGCCGCTGCCGACGACCCACATGTTCGGCAAATCGTGTGAGCGCTGGCTCGCATCGACAACCGACGTGTACGGATCGTTACCCATGCGATGCGTGCCGACGACGTGTCCCGCGCCGTAGTAGTGATAGTTCTGCCCGCGATACGTGAAGTCGCCGGTTGCTCCGACACTCGTCCTCGTGAACTCCGTCGCGCCCATCTGTTTGTAAATCGCCGAGCAGACGAACGCGGCCATGCGGAAGCCTTCCATCGTGTAGGGATCCATCCCGTACTCGACCTTCGGCCGCGGGATACCCAGACCGTCCGTGTGATTCGGCTTGCCGGTGTTCGGATCGACATCCAGCGTGACGCGGTTATCCGCGAGCGGCGACTGATCGAACATGCACGCAATGCGGAACTGACGCGTGAGCAGGTTGTTGAGCTTCAGCGCCAGCGCCGTGCCGCCTAACCTTACGGGCTTTCCGTTCGGACCACCATCGTTTAGATTCGAGTCGTTCGTTCCGGTGATGAAGTCGCGAGCGGTGGTGTAAGGATCACCAACCGCGAAGTTCCAGCCTTCGTTTCCGATCTCCATGCGGAACGACGCACGGTACTTGCGAAACTCGCCATCGCGCAGCGACTCGATGCCGGCCGTAGCCAACGGCCCGCGATAGCCCCAGATGGGTTGGTCAGTCAACGCCCAACTTAAATACAGCGGATGGTCCATCAGATTGCGGCCCACCTGATCGCTCGTGTTCGCGATGCCTTTCTGGTTGTTCGAAAGCAGCAGCAGCTTCGCGTTTTCGATGGCGTGGCAGGCGAGAACGTAAATCTTCGCGGTGACGGACTTCGACACCTTCTGCAAGTTACCCTGATCGTCGCGCGACCACACGTAGTAATCAATACCCGTCACAGACTGGCCGCTGACATCGACGTTGTACGCAACTGACTGATAACTCACCGTCACGTTGCCGGTGTCGAGTGCTTTGCCGAGCGTCACGGTTGGATCCCACTTCGCCTGAATCGGACAGATCGGAATGCAGTTCGTGTTGCCGGCGCAAACGCGTCGATCGTCGTATGGTTCGGAGTTGCGGCCCGCGGGTGTCGGCGTGACGAACACGTCGTACATCGTCGGATCCGATCCGCCGGGCGTGTCCGGCAGTGTGCCTGGCACTTGTAAACCCGAAACACCGCCGCTGACCGTCTGATCGACGATGCTCGTCGGAATCGGCCCCATCGGATATTGATAACCCGGCGGATACTCCAGCCCAACAACATCGAGCGGCTCTTGTTGGACCACACTCGCGGCCACGCCAATCTCTTTTTCCGCGAGCGCCCACAACGATTGCAGCTCGGTGTACGTGAGCGGCCAATCGACGCCGTGTCCGTACTTTGTGTAAAGCTGAATGTCGTTCTCGAGCTCGCGCAACGAAGTGCCGAGCCAGTGCCACGACGTACCGCCGCCATTGCGCTCGTAGGTGCTCGAAAACTGTAGACCGCGAATCTCGCCCGTCTTTGGATCAGGCGGCGCGTTCTGTCCGGTCGGCTGCGCCTGCACGAGATAACTCTTGTTCGGCGCCTGCCCGAGACCGAGCACGGTCGCGCGCGGTGTCGGCAGCGTCGCTGGATCCGGAAGCTCGCCGGCCGGATTCGCCTGTGATCCCTTGCGGCCCGCCAGTGCGGGATACGGCGACTCCGGCGTCTTCGCGAGCGCGAGATAAAAGTTGTTCATGTACTCCTCGCGACTGTCGGGCACAGCCAGTCCTGCTTCGAGGATGAGCACTTTCTTGCCGGCGACGCCGAGTTGTTTCGCGATCAGGTTGCCCGAAACGCCGGCCCCAACAATGACGACGTCGTACTGCGGTGAAGCACCGTTGCTCATTGTCCACCTCCATTGCCAGTGTTGACGCCGAACGTTTCGAGCGACGCCGGGGCCTGGCTCCAGTAGCCGAATGTGAAGGGACTGAATCCCATCGGGTGCGCCTGGGCCAGGTTCCAGACGAGGCTCTTCGTGTAAGCCTGCGAAGAGATGACTTGTTGGAGACCGTCAGTCTGGAAGGGCGGCGGATACCACGAGCCGAGGTACCACATCGACACGATGGCCTGGCAGAGCTGTGCCTGGTTCGAGGGCGTCGCGCTCGTCACTTCGAGCAGCGAGTCTGCGATTTGCTGCGGGCTTATTGGCGGCGATTGACTGCTGAGTGTTGCGAAAGCGCTCATCAGCGCGTCCATCATCGACTGTCCGACCTGCGCGACAGCGAATTCATAAAAAGTGCCGGAGAGATTCACGGGATCGAGAAAGGGCCTGATAAAGCTGGACTGAAATCCCGTCAGCGCCGCCGACATGTCGGCGAAAGCCTGAACGGTGGCTTCGGACGGTGGTGCGTTGGTCGTCATAGTTCGTCTCCATTCTTCTACTGCGCGCGTTGCAGGATGTAGGTGAAGTCGGATGGCACTGGTGTGGTCATCGTCGCGTTGTTGTGACACTCGATGCAGTTCGACGAGACATTCGGAACCATGCCCTGGATATAAGTTTCGAGCGTGGTGTTCGCGAGGAAGTTTGGCGCGGGCGTGCCGAGTGGATCCCCGGGCGTCGCCATGCACTGTCCCGTGTTGGTGGGCCACATCGTGCTGATCAACTCATAGTTTTGCCAGACTGAATTTTGATTGACGCCGAGCAATAGCTTCAACGCATCCGAATTGCGCGCCGCTGCACTCTCGAACGCGAACTCATTACCCTTGAACATATTCATGCGAACCACCTGGCTGTGGAACGTGCTGACTTTCGTCGGATTCCACGGCCGCGGCGGTACCACGTTGGGCGTGCAATTCTGACCACTGCATTTCGGGTTGTAGTAGTTGTACTGCGACTTGAATTTCTTGTTCGCGACGTCAGCTTCGGTCGGTGCGTTATCGACGTGCTCGAAGGTGGACCAGAGCCACTGCGCGCCGGAGTTAGTTTTATGACCGATATGCAAACCGACGAGTCCCATCAGCTTCGTACTGCACGACGCCGGATACTTCGGATTTTGTGAAGCCGGCGAATAGACGAGCACTGTTTGCGTGTGGAAGCGGTTCTTGTCGGCGGCGCTGATCACTTTCCACGACGACTTAACCATGATCGCGCCTTCCGCGCCGTTGAGAACTCCGCACGGAAACTTCACCGTGCCCGAAAACACCTTCTGACCTGCTTTTGAATACAGCGTGTTCTGAAGGATGTAATCGAACATCGGTTTGTTCACGAGAATTTCGTAGCGCGTGTAGTTCCCGTTCTGATCGATCAGTGGTCCAGTGTTGAAAGGTTGGCTGAAGTCTGTCAGGACCGTCGGGGTCTTTCCGACCTGGCTGAGGATGCGCATGCCCGGTTTGTAACTCGCCTTGCATTGCGTCGGAACGGTGACCGGTCCGTTCCAACTGGGCTTCTTGCCGCCCGCAAGGAAGATGTCCGAGACGTCGCGGTAGTGTTCCCACACCGTATCGTTGTCGCCATACTGGCCGATTGTTTTATTCGGATCGCCGTTGCCGTCCGGCCCGGGCGGCCAGTTGAGGGCAATGAACGTGTTCCATGAATAGATATCGAAGTCGCCCTGGATGGCTAACAGCTTCTGCTCGTTCGTAGCGTTGGGCGGAAGCGGGCCAAACTGCGCATCACCAGGAATCTGGGATTTGAGAACGATGGCCGGTTTGTTATCGGTAGCCATCGTGGTGGGTATCGCCGACATGACAATCATCGTCACGGCGACGAGTGTGAGCACTATGATCGTTACGATTTTCTTCATCTCTCCTCCAACTCACTTAGTCGGACTTCTCTGTTGCACAGAAACTTTGCCTCAAAGTCAGAAATCATTGTTGGATCGGGTCAGTACAGGGAGCGGTAGCGACCTGGTCAGTGATCAGCATGCGATATTTCTAATGATCTTGATTCCTATCGTTTCACCAGGTCGCTACCGCTCCCTGTACTGACCCGATCCAAGCGCCATCCCGACTGCCCTGCACAGAGAAGAATGCAAACTCAAACGAGGAACGTGCGATACAGTGGCGCAAGATTAGGTGGATATTCACCGTCCGGATTGAACGGCGAGCCGATGCACTGCTGGAAGCGGAAACGATTTTCGGGATCGACCGCCTTCTTCACTTTCACGAGCCTCTTGTAGTTGTTGCCGTAAAACTCCGTCTGCCAGTTGTGCAGCAGCGGATCAATATAGTTGCAGTACGCGCCGATCGAATGCGGCGCCATGCCTTCGCCGAGTTCGTAGGCCCAGTTGACGTTCTGTACTGTTTGATCAACTTGCGGCCAGATCGCTTTCACTTCCCACAGGAATCGCGCATCACGATGCCAGAAAGCAGTTGCGTCCTGCGCGACTTTGGTGACTTTGCCACCCATGTGCGTCCAAACAAGCAGGCTGTTCGGCGACGGCGCGCTCGTCATCGAACTTGTCAGCACGTCGATGCACGACGACGTGAACGCTCCCGGCGCCATGAAGCCTGATCGAATGTAACCGCTCATCCCGCCTACGATCGTGAGCAAGCCGTTGTAGATCTCGAAGTCCGGCAGCGTCATGTCGTAAAGGTTGATGAAGATGTTTGGAAACTTGAGAATCGGAGCGATCAGATCCATGCCCTCGCGGCTGTCGCCGTTGAAGATCGGCGTGAGACCGACGGCGTTGACAAGCGTGTCCGGATGCGCGGGCAGCGCGACTTTCCCCATGTAGCCATAGACGGCGAGCGAGTCGGGCGCCTTCTCGATCCATTCGTTGTAGAAACCGAGAACCTCCTGCGCGTACTCGATCGGATAGCGAATCTGGCCGCACAGCATCGTCGGCGTGTTTGGTTTGTGCACGCGTATCTCGAAAGCGACCGCGATCCCGAAGTTTCCACCACCGCCACCGCGGCACGCCCACCACAGATCACGATCCTCTTTCGACTTCGACTCCTCCGAGATCCTTCGCAGCTTGCCGTCCGGGGTGATGAGATCGATCGAGAGCAGGTTATCGACGCTGAGACCGTACGAGCGTGAAACGAAACTGATGCCGCCGCCGAGCATGAAGCCGGGGATGCCGACCGTCGGACAGCCGCCGCCGATCGGAATCAAACCGGTATTCGTCGATTGCAGAAACAGGTAGAGATCGCGCCAGCGATTGCCGGTTTCAGTCCAAACAACTTGCCGATCCAGATCGAGGCGTTTGGCGGTCATGCTGGTGAGGTCAATCACCATTCCGCCCTGGTTCAAGCAGTAACCAGCAGCGCTATGTCCGCCGCCGCGGACAGTGAACGGCATGTCGTGCTCGATCGCGAACTTGTATGCGGTCGCAACGTCGTCGGGGTTAACGCACATGACGACGATACCCGGTCGCAGATCGATGCGTCCGTTATCGATGACGAGCGACTGGTCATAGCCTGGATCGCCGGCTTCGAGCACACGGCCGGCGAGTTCCATTCTGAGTTTCTCGATATATTTTCGAGGCACCATGAGATTCTCCTCCGAATCGACTTAATCGTTTTGAAACTCAGCTGTCGGAGTGACAGATCTCAACCACACGCGTGCACAAGGGTTTTGCCTCAAAACTGGGAATGGCAACTTGGATCGGGTCAGTACAGGGAGCGGTAGCGACCTGGTCCGTGCTTACCAGCGAGATTCCTGACTCCCATCGTTTGACCAGGTCGCTACCGCTCCCTGCTGACCCGATCCACGAATGATTTTGGACTCTTAAGGCAAAGCTGTGCACAAGGATTGATTAATTCTCGAACAGGTGAAATTCGTCCGCTTCGGTTATGGGTGATCGAGTTTAGTTATGGACCCGTAGCGGTCCTCCCACCAGACCCTTGAACGGTTGAGCTGAGTTTTAAAAACTGACGTCTGAAAGCCCCTTGAAGCCATGTTGAACGCACTGTCCGCTCAGGGCGAAAGAGTAATTATGGCAGTGAGATCACGTTGGGCTGCCCGAGGTTCGTGATTGTCAGGGCAGCGCCGCAATACTACACGCGGCGGTTTAAAATGCAAGCACTTTCGCCACGCTTTCAGGGCGCACGCTGCCACTCAGCCGCAAAAGCACAAAAGGCACAACGGATTTAGAAAATCTTTGTGCCTTTTGTGCCGTTTGTGCCACATCTGCCCGGTAAGGTTGACTGGTCGTGGGCAATGAAGACTGAAGCGCAAACCCGTGTGCTGTTCGTCGTCGCGCATCCGGATGATGAAGTGGTCGGCGCAGGCGGATCGCTGCTGTCGCATTTCGAGGACGCTCGTGTTGTTCATGTTACCGACGGCGCGCCTGCCGACATGTTCGACGCGCACAACTATGGCTTCGCGAGCCGCGACGATTACGCCAACGCTCGGCGTCAGGAAGCAGTCGCCGCACTCGCACTCGCCGGCATTCCTGAAGACCGCATAATCGAACTCGATGTCACCGATCAGCAAGCGTCATATCAACTTCCCGCAATCGCATCTCGTCTAGCCGATCTTTTCCGCGAACTAAAACCGGAGTTAGTGATCACGCAACCCTACGAAGGCGGCCATCCCGATCATGATGCGACGGCGTTCGCGGTGCATTACGCGCGCAGGTTGCTTCACGAAGATGCGACTGCTCCGGAAGTTTTCGAAATGGGCTCTTATCACCTGCGTGAAGAGACAGTTGTGTATTCAGAGTTTCTGCCAGGCGAGGACAGCAGCCCATTGACCTTTGTGCTGACGGACGAACAAAAGACCTTGAAGCGCAAAATGTATGACTGCTTTCAGACGCAAAAAGAAGTGCTGCGCTGGTTCCCGATCGACGTGGAGCGCTTTCGACGAGCGCCTGCTTACGACTTCACGCAGCCACCACACGCAGGACAATTGAATTACTAAAACTTCAATTGGGGAATCACAAAAGAAGAATGGCTGCAACAGGCGCGGCAAGCAATAGAAGTTTTAGAACAAGGGGGCAAGCATGACGCTCGCAGTTTTGAGCGTGGCGTATCCGCTATCACCCGTCGGTCCAGACGCGGTCGGCGGAGCAGAACAGATCCTGACGTTTCTCGACACCGCACTCGTCGAGGCCGGCCATCAATCATTAGTGGTTGCGTGTGAAGGTTCGACGACGCGCGGCACGCTCTTCCCGATTCGCTTTTCCGATTGGCCTCTGGACGAAGCACTGGCGTGGGTGTACGAGCGACAACTCAACACCATCAACCAGATTCTCAACGACTATCACGTCGACATCGTGCACATGCACGGTCTGAATTTCGCGAAGTGTTTGCCGCAACACGATGTACCAGTGCTTGTGACATTACACATGCCGCCTTCGTACTATCCGCCGGAAAGTTTTTCTGTCACGCGCCCGCGAACGTACTTGCATTGCGTGTCATCGTCGCAGCAACGCTCCTGTCCACCAGACGCACACT
>DATNDM010000046.1:0-6341 GCA_035553235.1 Pyrinomonadaceae bacterium
TGAGCGGCGTTGTCGGCGGAAGTCAGGAGCGACGGATTCGCTGTGCTCTCATCACTCAGTGCGAGCGTTTCGAAATCGATAGTCTCCACCGGCGACGCGGTCAACGTTTCACGTGTTAGTAAGAACCGGGCCTGAGAGTCACGCAGGATGAAGTCCGTGCGCTCGGCCGGATAGTTCGGTTCCAACGGCACGTACGCGGCTCCTGCTTTCAGTACAGCGAGCAGCGCGATAATCATCTCGACTGAACGTTCGACACGAATTGCGACGCGCACTTCCGGGCCGGCCCCACGCCGACGCAGGTGATGGGCCAACCGGTTCGCGCGAGCGTTGAGCTCGCCGAAAGTCACGCGTTCATCGCCGTAGACAATTGCTATCGCAGCCCCGTCGCGCGCTGCTTGTTCCTCGAATAGCTGATGAATCGTCTGATCGCGGGGGAAATCCGTTTGCGTGTGATTCCACTCGACCAGAAGTTGCCCTCGTTCAGCCTCAGTCATCAAGTCAAGGCTCGCGATTGCACGTTCAGGAGCGGCGACGATCGATTCGAGCAGCGTTGCATATTGTTTCAGCATGCGCTCGATTGTCTCGCTCGCGAATAAACCCGTGTCGTACTCCATCAGGCACTTCAGTGTTCCATCCTGTTCGTACGCGACCAGCATCAGATCAAACTTCGCCGTCTGCGTGTACGTGTCGAGCTTGCTCACTTTGAGACCGTTGAGTTGCACCGGCGCGGGCAAGGCATTCTGAAACTGAAACATCACCTGAAACAGTGGGTTCCGCGCGAGGTCGCGTTCGGGCTGGAGTTCTTCAACGAGCTTTTCAAACGGTAAGTCCTGGTGCGCGTAGGCAGCCAGGGCCGTGTCTTTAACTTGTTCGAGCAGTTTTACGAAGCTGGGGTTCCCGGAAAGATCGGTGCGCAGCACCAGGGTGTTGATGATGAATCCGATCAGGTTCTCGATCTCTTCACGATTTCGTCCGGCGATTGGCGAACCAACCGCGATGTCGTCCTGATCGGAATAACGCCAGAGAAGAATCTGAAACGCCGCCAGTAACGTCATGAAAAGAGTAGCGCCTTCGCGCTTGCTCAGTTCCGCCAGCCGCTCAGAGAGCGCTTTTGAAAGTGTCAGAGACTGGTAAGCACCGTGAGATCGCGCGGCCGTTGCACGCGGATAATCGGTTGGCAACTCGAGGATGCCAGTCATGCCGTCGAGCTTGTCGCGCCAGTATGAAACCTGCTGGTCCAACACCTCGTTTTGCAACGAGGTTCGCTGCCACTCGGCGAAATCGGCGTATTGGATCGGCAGCGGATCAAGCCGGGCAGGCTGTCGCTGTGAGAAAGCGTTGTACAGAGCACCGAGTTCGCTGAAGAGTATTCCCGCGGACCAGGCGTCACTCACGATGTGGTGAGTGGTTAACAAAAGGATGTGCTCTTGCGCGTCCAGACGCAGCAGATGAGCGCGGATAACGGGGCCATGGGCCAAATCAAAAGGCCGGGTTGCTTCCTCACGAGTTAGTTGTGCAGCGCGCTCTTCTCGTTCTTCGTGAGCGAGGTTAGTTAGATCGGCGACAGTCAGCGGAATCTCTGCGTGGTCGCTGATGATTTGTCGCAACGTACCATCAATTGACTCGAAGTGCGTGCGAAAGGGCTCGTGACGTGAAATGAGTTCGTTCAAGGCGCGCTGCAAGGCGTCGACGTCGAGGCTGCCCGTGAGACGCAATGCACGCGGCACGTTATACAACGCGCGGTTTTCCTCGAGTTGGTCCAGAAACCACAGTCGCTGCTGCGCAAACGACACCACTGCTGACTCACGCTTCACGCGCGGCTTGATCGCATCCGCATTGTTAGCCGTAGATTTCTCGATCTTCTCTGCCAAAGCCGCGACGGTCGGCGTCTCGAACAAGCTCCGGAGCGGAAGCTCGATACGAAATTGCTTACGCACGCGTGAGACTAATTGCGTCGCGAGCAGCGAGTGACCACCAAGATCGAAGAAGTTATCGTGCACACCGACGGCGTCCAGCTTGAGCAAGCCGGCCCAAATGCCGGCCAGTTCTTTTTCGACTGCCGTGCGCGGTGCGACAAAATCCATTTGCAGGCCGGCGCGAGAATCGTCAGGCGCGGGCAGCGCCGCGCGATCGACTTTGCCGTTCGGCGTCAGCGGCAACGATTTTAAAAACACAAACACAGACGGGACCATGTAGTCCGGCAGTTTTTGTTTGAGCGCTGTCTTTAATTGATCCTGGGCTGTCGGGGCGGAAACCAGATACGCGACGATTCGTTCCTGTCCGGCTTGATCGCGGTTCACCGCGACTACAGCCTGACGCACGCCCGGTTCCCGCGAAAGCACGGCCTCGATCTCGTCCAACTCGACGCGGAAACCTCGGACTTTAACCTGCCGGTCGGCGCGTCCGAGAAACTCGATGTTGTAGTCGGGAAGATAGCGCGCCAGATCGCCCGTTCGGTAAAGCCGCCCCTCGCTAGAGAACGGATCGGGGATGAAGCGCTCAGCAGTCTCCGCGGGCCGGTTGAGATATCCGGCGCTCACTCCCGCGCCACCGATATACAACTCGCCGATCACGCCCAACGGGACTGGCCGTTGTCGTCGATCGAGTATGTAACAACGCGTGTTCGCAATCGGCCGGCCGATCGGCACGGTCGCTGAATAATCTGATTCGCGTTGTCCGTCAACACGGAGCGTAAGTGACCCTACAGTGGTTTCGGTTGGGCCATAGTGGTTGATGATCCGGCACGTGTGGTCCACGCGAGCAATACTCTGAACCAGATCCCACGTCAGCGCTTCGCCGCCGAGGATCAGGTATTTCGCCGGCAGGATGCCGCGATCAGATTGTGTCGCGAGCAGCGCGCCTAAATGCGACGGCACGATTTTCAGAACGTCAATGCGATGCTTCAGGAAGTAGTTCCTTAGCCGATCGCCTTCCATCGAAGTGTCGTAATCAATGACGTGCAGACAGCCGCCGGAAAGCAGCGCCGGGAAGATGACCGTATTCCCGAGGTCTGCCGTGATTGTAGAGATGGTCGCGAACGTCAGCGGAGCCTCCAGTTCGAGATACGCGACGATGAATCTCGTGTAATTGGTCAGGTTTCGGTGACGTACGGCCACGCCTTTCGGAATACCCGTCGATCCGGACGTGTAGATCACGTAGACAAGGTTTTCGGCTGTTGCGACAGGCGGTGGATTGTGCGTTGACTCCGATTCGAGCAAAGCATGATCACGCTGAAGATCAATCTGGTCGTTCGCGAAGACAAACTCTGCAGTGCGGGCCCCGTTCGTTATCAATAAGGAGTCGCCGAGCTGGATTGCCAGTCGTTCGTGGGGATGATCGGGATTGAGGGGGACGTAAGCGCCGCCCGCTTTCAGGATTCCGAATATGCCGACGATCATTTCCGCGGAGCGCTCGACACACAGACCGACACAAACATCTGGTCCAACGCCGCGGCGGCGCAACAGGTGCGCGAGTTGATTGGCACGTGTATTCAACTCGTCGTAGGTTAGGGTTTGCTCGCCCGAGATGATGGCCAATGCATTTGGTGTGCGGCGGACCTGGGCTTCGAACAGCTCGTGAATGCTTTCGGTCGGAGGAATTTCTGGCGCGCTTTGATTGAGGTCCAGTAAGAGTTGGCGTTCCGCGACGTCGACGATTTCGATTTCGCCGAGACGGCTTAGCGGGTTGTTTAATGCGCCCGCGAGAAAACGTTGAAAATAGCCGGCGATGCGTTTGACTGTCTGCTCAGCAAAGACTTGCGTGTCGTATTGCAGAGTGCCCGAAAGTGCCGCGCCAGAACGGACGCACGACAGTTTGAGTTTGAAGGGACTAAAGCACGCGTAGTGGTCGACGATAGCGAACGAGAGATCACCAGCACTGTATGTAATGTCCCGCTCCTCGAACTCGAAGGCGACTGATCTCCTCGAGGTCACGGGATTGAAATACTCCTGCGATCTGTCAGCGTCATTCACCGCGTTCATAACCCGGCGCAGGTGCGCGTCAAACGACTCGTCTTCGCAACGACACGCGACCGGCAAGTATTTCGCGTATAGACCAAGCGCGCCGGCGAACTCCTCCGAATCACGATTCGCAAACAAGCAATACAACGGAAACGTGGATCCCGTTTCGCCTGTCAGCCGCCAAACAACTGCTTGCCAACAAGCAAAAAGCACCGCGGAAATTGAGGCGTCGTGTTCACTTGCGAACGATTCAACCTCCGCGGAATTGAGATCAACCGCGATCGAGGCAGGCTCAAACAGCTCCGGGCGCACAACTCGCTTTTCGTGCGGCAGAGTCAAAGCGACGGCTTCGAGGTCCTGCAAATTGCGCCAATGACTCTGCCCGGCTTGTGCGTCTTTATCGTCCGCTTCGAGTCGTTCATGCTGCCATTCCGCGAAGTCGGCATATTGCATCGGCTCCGTCGACGTTTCGTGTCTCGCGTACGCAGCGCAGAGTTCGCGAACAAAACTCGTGAGCGACGCTGAGTCACTGCAAAGCGCCGGCAGCGATACGATGAGCAGGTGAAGATCCGGGGTGCGTCTGATCAGAGTGACTTTCAGCGCTGGGCCATGTGCGAGATCGAAAGGCTCGCGGCGCGCCTGGGCCACCTGTTCAGTAATGCTGACTTCCGGTTCGTCACTCAGATCAACGAACGACCAGGAAAACTGCGGCGCCGCGCCAATGACCTGAAACGGAGTCTTTATTCCCGGAGGGCGAACGAACGTCGTGCGCAGAATCTCGTGCGCATTCACCAACGCGTCGACGGCTTGTTCAAGGCGACGGGCGTCGAGATCTCCGTCGATGCGAACCACACTGAACGCGCGGAAGGGCTGCGCCTCAACGGTCTGCTGCAGTGACCACAGACTTCTCTGCTGAGGCGAAAGCCTAAACCCTTCTACTGGTGAATCCGTCACTGGTGAATCAGTCCCCTATTTTGTGGCTAACGATATTTCCCAACGCGACGACGATCTTGCGTTCGCCAATGTACGGGTTGCGTGAGTGTGCGACCAGCATGTTGTTGAGCATCATGATGTCGTGTTGCTGCCACGGCAACGTGACCGCACAGCGCCGGTAAAGCGCTAACAACTGAGCCATCACGCTGTCTTCGATCCGCGTGCCGTCGCCGTAATAAACATTCCGTGGAAAATCTTCTTCAGGCATCATCGACAGGAGCGACTCACGCACGGGCGCCGCGAGACACGACACGTGATGTAGCTGAAGCTGATTGAAGAAAACCATTTCTCCAGTTTGCGGATGCTTCACAATCGCCGGACAGATCTGACGAGTACGCAAGCCGCCGTCGCTGCGCCATTCAAAGTCAATGCCCGCCTGCCTGCAGTAACCCTCCACTACCGCTCGATCATCGGTATGGAAGAAGTGCTGCCAGCTCACATCGAGTCCGGGAGTAAAGTTGCGCACATACATCAGCCCGCGTTCGGCAAACATCTGTCGTAAATCCGGATCGAGTGCTCGATAGATCATGCGGCAATCGACGATCGGAGTCTCGCCGCCACTCTCCGCCGGCTTCACGCAGTAGAACCAGATCAGCATGGGCCAACGATGCATGTGTGAACTCTCGTTGTGAAAGAGAATCGTCTCGTCAGCAGGATAAGGCGTTGACCCGTAGACCTTCCCGCCCATCTCTTCGCGCGGCAAGTCGCCATATTCACCGTAGAGCGATGGACAGAGCGTCTGAGCAAATCGCTCAAAATCCCGCACGGCAGGTACATCGAAGCCGCGGAAAAGCAGCGCACCGTGGCGCAACAGCTTCGAGTTAACGAAGTCATCATTCGTCGCAGCCCACTCTGCCAGATCGACGTCTTCACGCTCCGGCTCAATCAACAACGGCAACGTCTCAGCCTCAGAAAGCAGCCGCGTTTTCACCTGGCTAAGCTGGCCCAGATTCACGGACTTTCTGCGCACGCGCCTGACTGTCTTCACGGGTTCCGGCTTTTCTTCAGACTCAATCGGAAGACTCTCGACTCGAATCGAGGTGTTGCTAACCACCTGGTCCAATAGCCGCTCGAACTGCGTTGACATGCGTTCGATCGTCGGGCGCTCGAAGAGTTCCGCATTGTAAAGCCACGTGCCCGTAATCCGGCCTTCGTTCTCCGAAACAAACAACACGAGGTCAAAGCGTGACGTTTCGGTCCCGAGCTCGAGCCATTCGACTTTCACCCCGGGCAATTCCAGCTCCGTCCGCGGCGTGTTTTGCATCACAAACAGCACCTGGACGAGGGGATTACGGCTGAGATCTCGCGGCGGCTTGAGCTCTTCCACCAGTTTTTCAAAGGGCAGTTCCTGACGAGCATAAGCTTCCAACATCACTTCTTTGACCTGGT
>DATNDM010000047.1:0-2812 GCA_035553235.1 Pyrinomonadaceae bacterium
GGGCTCGGTCTCGCGCTGCTGCTGAACAATCAGATTCGTGGGCGCAGTTTCTTTCGGGCGAGTTTGCTCGTGCCGATGATGCTGCCGACGGTTGTTGTCGGTGTTGTTTGGCGCTTGATGCTGAATCCAAACTTCGGCGCGGTGAATGGAACACTGAAACAGTTTGGTGTCGACACGGAGAGTTTGACGTGGACCGCGTCACCGAAGCTCGCAATGCTGTCGGTGATCGCGGTCGATGTTTGGCAGTGGACGCCGTTCGTGTTTCTCGTGCTGCTGGCGGGACTGCAGGCGATTCCGCAGGAGCCTTACGAGGCGGCGTTGATTGACGGGTCGAGCCGATGGCAGACGTTCCGGCACGTGACGTTGCCGTTATTGAAGCCGTCGATCCTGATCGTGTTGCTGTTGCGCACGATGGATTTGCTGCGCGTGTTCGATCAGATTTTTATTCTGACGGAAGGTGGGCCAGGCTTCGCGACCGAGACGATCAGTCTTTACATCTATCGCGCGGCGTTTCGGTTTTTTGATTTTGGTTACGCGGCGGCGATGTCGTTTGTCCTGCTCGCGCTGACGAACATCATCAGCGCGCTGTACATCAGGTTTCTGCAAGCCAAGGAAAATTAGTTCACAAAATGCACAAAACAGAGCACAAAATCAGTAATAAGGGTAACGTGCTTTTTGTTTCTTTTGTGCGTTTTGTGATCCTGCTTTCGGCGTTGGTGTTCGCGCTTGCGCCGGTCTATTGGATGCTGACGATCTCGTTCAAGACCGAGGGAGATCAGTTCGCGAGTCCGCCGCTCTGGTTCTCGTTCACGCCAACGCTCGAACACTACTACGATGCATTCGTCACGCGCGCGTTTGGTGAATACCTGTTAACGAGCGCGATCGTTGCCGTCACGTCAACGGTCCTCGCACTCGTCATCGGCACACTCGCGGCTTATGCGCTCGCGCGCTTCGAGTTGCCCTTCAAGCTCAACCGGCGACTGTCGCTCTGGATTCTTTCGACGCGAATGTTTCCCGCAATCGTCACGGCCGTGCCGCTGTTCCTGATGATGCGCGACCTGCAACTACTCAACACGCGAGCAGCGCTGATCATCGTCCACACTTCCTTCAATCTTCCGTTCGTAGTCTGGATGATGCGCGGTTTCTTTGCCGACTTACCACGCGATCTCGAAGAGGCCGCTCTCGTCGATGGCGACTCGCGCCTCGGCGCGCTCGTGCGTGTCGTTTTACCGCTCGTGTCGCCCGGCCTCGCGGCGACGGCTGTCTTTTGTTTGATTGTTTCCTGGAATGAATTTTTATTCGCACTTGTGTTGACGCAAACTGACGCGGCCATGACGTTGCCGGTTGGAATCGCCGGACGCGTGACGCAGTACGAGATCAAGTGGGGCGTGATGAGTGCCGCGGCGTCAGTGGCGATCGTTCCGATTCTGGTGTTCGCGCTCGCATTGCAGAAGTATCTCGTGCGCGGTCTGTCGATGGGAGCAGTGAAAGGCTGAGATGGGTATCGAGTTTCGCAATGTGACGAAAACGTTCGGCGGTGCGTGCGTCGTCGACGATCTGTCGCTCGAAATTCGCGACGGCGAGTTCATCGTGCTGCTTGGTCCATCGGGCTGCGGCAAGACAACGACGCTGCGCATGCTCGCCGGACTCGAGAGCGTCACGTCCGGCGACATCTTCATCGACGGCGGACCTGTGAACGACGTGCCAACGCAGCATCGCGATCTGGCGATGGTGTTTCAGAGTTACGCGCTCTATCCGCACATGACGATTGCCGAGAACATCGGTTATCCATTGCGCGTCCGAAAACTCGATAAAGCCGACCGAGCGGCGCGAGTGCGGCGCGTGGCCGCGATGCTGGAGATCGAATCGTTACTCGACCGCAAGCCGCGACAACTATCCGGCGGTGAGCGACAACGCGTCGCGCTCGCGCGTGCGATCGTACGTGAACCGCGCGCGTACTTGATGGACGAGCCGCTCTCGAACCTCGATGCGCGTTTGCGCGTGCAGATGCGTGGTGAGTTGAAGCGTCTTCAGCACGAGCTCGGCACGACGACGATCTACGTCACGCACGATCAAGCCGAGGCGATGACACTCGCGTCGCGAGTCGCGGTGATGAATAAAGGCCGGCTGCAACAGTTCGACACGCCGCTGAAAATTTACAACGAGCCGGCGAATCGATTCGTCGCTGAGTTTGTCGGCAGTCCGAGCATGAATTTCATTGAGCGTGAACACGTCACGGAGGGAATTCGACCTGAACACATTCAGGTGTTGAGCACGCCCCAGGACGGTGCGATCGAGGCGCGTGTTTACGTCACCGAGTTGATGGGAAACGAGACTTTCGTGTTCCTCTCAGTTGGCGACAATCGACTGATTGCCCGTGCGCCTGCTGACTTCCGCGCCGACGTCGACACAAAGGTCTGGCTGCGCATCGCCACTGAGAAAATCCATCGCTTCGATCCCGTCACCGGAGAATCACAAAAACACATAAAGTAATCCTTGTGCCTTTTTGTGGCCCTACTCAGGCGTTCCAATCACCTTCGCCACCGTGGGCCACATGTGCGTCGCCCACAACTCATACCCTTCATCTGACGGATGGAACCCGTCATTCGAAAAGTACTCCGGATGCGACGGCAGCTCCTCCTTCGTGATCGAGTAAACATCAAAGACTGTTACTCCATGCCGCTTCGCAATCTCCTCCAGCCGCTGACTGAACTGAATAATCTGCTGCTGGTACGTGCTCCTCATCACACTCGGAATCCTCGGCGCGCTCGACACATCAGGAATGTTCATCACCACGATCTGTGCGTGAGTC
>DATNDM010000048.1:0-2752 GCA_035553235.1 Pyrinomonadaceae bacterium
TTGCCGTCACGGTCCGTCATCAACAGCCGGCATCGATACGTGCCGTCCGGTAACCACGAAGGCGCGAGAAACCGCACCTCCCACACGCCTTCCGATTGCAGAAACGTGAGCGGCAACGTCTCGCCAAACGGGAACACTGCGAACACCGAGTTGATCGATTCATGCGTCTTGACGCGCAACACGGGATCGCCCGGCTGGATCAATCGCGGTCGCAGCAGCGCACGCGGTGCGGCGATGAACGCGGTGTACGGCGTGACGAAGCGATATTTTTCCGAAAGCCGAATGATCTCGGAGATGTAGTCTTCACGCTCGCCATTCAGATCCATTTCGCGCAGCAACGCGTCGACGCGAGCGCGTGCCCACACGCGCGGCAAATGCTGGTGCACGTCAGACAATTCCGGCAGTTCGACATCGCGCGAAAGCTTGATCGGTTGCGCTCCGAAGTCTGCCTGCATCGTGACAGTCGTGCGCGGCGAAGGAGATCGATAGCGTCCGACGTATGCGAGACTTGAACCATCAAAGCCGTACTCGGCGCTTGAATACACTTGATAAAAGTTGTTCGTGTTGGTTGACGTAAAGCTCAAGTGCTCGATACTGGTGCTGCCAACGTGGTCCAGAAAGATCTTCAGCGCCGTCGCGATATCTTCGGTTTCACGCGCGCGCGCAAAGTAACCATGACCTGCTTGTGCGAGTTGCTCGACCAGCGTGCCATTCGCATCGCTGCCGAGTCCGAACGCAAAAACGCGAACGTTAGTTTTGACCGACTGAACAATCTTCTTGAGGTCTCGCGTGCCGGCAGTCGGATTCGCGTCGGAGATCAGCACGAGGCTGTGTTCGCCGGCCGGAAACTGCGTCGAGAGTTCGACTGCCTTTGTTAATGCCTTGCGGAGATCCGTCGCGCCGCCAAGCATCGAGTTCCTGATAAACGCGAGCGCTTGTTCGACGTTGTCAGCGGTGGCCGGGAGCGGCGCGGGCGCGAACTGATACGCCTCGTCGTTGAAGATGATCAGGTCGAAATGGTCCTGCGCGGAGAGTGAGTGCAGAAAATAATCGACCGCTTCAACAGCTCGTTTCAGCTTCTCGCCGTACATCGAGAGCGAGGTATCAAGCAGCAGCACGACATTGCGCGGTTGCTGAGTTTGCGTGTTCGCGTGTTCGTTGAAGATTGCGCGAGCCTCGAAGTAGCCGTCCGGGTTGCGCGCGGCGAGACTCGGATCGCGCAGGTCGTAACTCGAGATTCTTTCGGGAGCGCGATACGTCGTAACTGAAAGCGCGCTCTGCGGCACATTGATGCGATAGTCGAACGAGAAATCGTCTTTCAACTCCACACCGCGCGCGTGAATGTCCGCTTCAAACTCGTTCGGCTCGGACTTCGTTAGGCTCAGTGTGAATTGTCCGTTCGGTGGCGCGATCGGCGTGATCGGATTCTCGTTGAGTACGTGCAGGTGCAGGTTGAACTCATCGATAGGCTGCGGATCACCGAACGATGGCTTCAGCGGAAACGTGAAATGCGATACGAGGCTGTCGACGGGCAGCATCTCCGTGTATTCCATCTCGCCTCGCTTCGTGCCGTACGCCGGAATCGGCACGACCTTCGCCGAAAACGCGGAACGTCCCTCGTGTTCGTCGTCCTGCTGGAGTAAACCCGGATCGACCTGTTGCTGTTTGATCTCGCTGTAGACTTTGTTCGCGCGGCGCTTTTCCATCATCACGCCCGGAATCCGCACGTCGGCGTCCCAAACGGCGAAGTCGAAAATCGACGCGGTGGGAGGCAGAGCAAACAGGTACTTGCCTTCAAGGACCTGCGCGGTGTGGTTGTCGAAGATCTGCAGCACCTTCACGCGCGCGTGCTGGTTGTCGATGAGCACATCGACGTTCATCACGTTCAGCGAAAGCGTTTTTGAATCAGGCTTACTGTCGGTGGACGGGATCAAAACTCCCGACTGCGCCGAGATAAGACGAACGACGGCAAGCAATCAGCAGATTACGCAGATCACACAGATCATTCTGAGATTCATTCTGCG
The DNA here is from genome assembly GCA_035553235.1 of Pyrinomonadaceae bacterium. GTDB lineage: Bacteria > Acidobacteriota > Blastocatellia > Pyrinomonadales > Pyrinomonadaceae > PSRF01. The sequence goes on from DATNDM010000048.1 coordinate 2,025, forward strand.
AAATCTGTGTAATCTGTGGACTCTCTTCATTTTCGTCCTATGCGCGCGATGCCGGCGGTTGTGCCGAAGTAAACGTACTTGTCATCGCCCGTGATGCTGAGCACCGTGCGCGCAGGCATTTCGCTGCTCAGCCGCGTCCATTCCTGCGAGTTCAGATCGAAGACGAGCGTGCCGTCGAGCGTCCCTGTATACAAACGGGCGCCGTCACTCCACATTGCATTTGGATTCACCACCGCTCGACCCGTCTCTGCGAACGCTCGCAACTCGTGGCTCGCAGTTAACTCAAAGACTCCACCGCCGTACGTACCGAGGAACACTCGTGGTCCAACCGCACACAGCGCTGTCACCCAGTTAGTCGTAAGTTTCGAATTCGTATCTTTGAAGACTCGCGAGATGCGACCGTCTTCGAGTACTGCGAGGCCGCCGAGCGTTCCGACATATAACTTCCGACCCTGATTCAACACGGTATACAGACTGTTACTCGGCAGACCCTGGACCGTAGTGACGCCGCGAAACTTTCCCTGCACGCCGAGTGACAATCCTTTGCTCGTTGCGAAGGCCAACGCTGGCTTGTTGTCGCTCAAGTGAGCCACCTGCATGACGGAATTACTCAACAAACCATCAGCCGCTGATAAACGTTCCGTGCCGCGAAGATTCGCATCGAAACTAACTACGCCCGCGGAAGACGCGGCCAGCATCTTCTGCGACGAGGCATCCTCGACGAGCGA
>DATNDM010000049.1:0-13227 GCA_035553235.1 Pyrinomonadaceae bacterium
AAGCAGCAGCGCGAGCCATGGCACGCCGGTCACTTGCTTCGGTTCTCCCGCGGCGTAACGTTCGGCCGTTCGTTCCCAGGGGAGAGTGCTGCGATTGAGAATGATGTGCGGCAACACGTTGTCGTGCTGGCCGAGGTTGCCATCGGGCGGGAATACTGAATGGATGTCCGTCGGCTTCAGTTCGAAGCGCTCACCCGCGATCGTGAAATACCTTGTCGCGGTGTAGTCGGCGCCATCAGTACGGACATCAGGGCGGCCAGCCGTACGGATCGCAACCTTCACAGACTGCTCGACGACGATTTCGTAATCGCCCACGGCCAGCGTGGGCTGATGGGATTGCTCGAACGTTACAAAACCGACTTTCTCGTCTGCCTGGCTTGACATAGTGGCCTGTGACCTTCCGTATCGCGCAGCGTTGCTTCAAAAACCCTAAATGTTCTTTCCAACCTGCGGCGCGCCGACAAATTCGTCGGCGACCTCTTTTCTAATATTGACCGTTACCTTCACGCCCATTGCTTTAAGCAGAGACTCTCTCGTCGGATTAGCCTCGACACTTTTCTTGATGTCGTCTCTTCTCTCCCTGGGATTGGGTCTATCAACCGGCTGGAACGCACTCACCTTCTCCCAAATAAACGCGGTCGGGTCTCCGCCCCGCTTGTATACAGTGTCAGTGAACTTGAAGACGCTGAGATCGATCGTGGCGATTTCACGACGGGCCGGCTGTTTACGCGGCGTGACCTCTACGCCCGAGGCGACGTCCTCGAAAAACCCTTTGCCGCCTAAATCCGGCTTGTTATCTTCGCCCCAAAGTCCCGCCGGAACTTGCTTCTTGATGGCTGAATAATCGAAGTCGCGGTTAACGACGTCGCGACCTCGCCTGATCGTGACGGTGAAGTTTGAAGTCAAATCGTTAGCAGCCACCGCCATCGGCGCGACGCCAAAATTTTTCGTTGCACCGTCCGCCAGATCCCTGCCCCCAGCGATCGGCGGCGGCGCCGTTTTGAAGGGAACGGCAGAATCTACGACCAGCGCGAAATTTTTCGGATTGATGATCCAGCGATCTTTTCCACCCGCCTCGATCTTTCTAACCAAACCGTCCCTCAACGAGATGCTACAAACCTGTCCCTTCGCCGGCAGGAACGATTCCTGGAACACGGCCCACGAACCAATCTTGTCCAGCGTTTGCGACGCGCCTGCGCCGAACGCGATCGTGAAACTGATGACGGAAAGATCGATCGTCGCGGTGCCTGAAAACTCCGGCCCCCACAAGTGCAACTGCGCTCCGACGTCGACCGAGATCGTGGTCCTGACGTGGCCAAACAGCAGATCGATATCGAACGTGTAAGACGCGCCGACATTCACGTACAGCGAGGCGTCGTAGTGGTACGGCTTCCACGCGATCAGGAAGTCGGCGCCGACTTTGAGCCAGGCGCGGAGTTCACCCTGCCGGTAGAGCACCTCGAGATGTCCGCCGGCCATCAACGCCGAACCAGTCAGCGCGTAATAGGCGTCGCCTTGAATCGTGAGTGCGTTGCTGACTCGCCAATCGAAGGCGAGACGCGGAACTCTCGGATAGTGTGCGGGAATGTCGAACTTCGGATGATAGCCGCCGAGAGTCTGCACGAAGTCGCCCGCATGTGGTCCAGTGAACCAACTGTAGAAAGCGTAGCCTCCGGTCAGACGGCAGTCTTTCGAGAGGATATAAGAATTGGGAGTCAGGCGCGCGTCGATGCCGAGGCAGCCATCGTTTGGATTGAAACTCGCTTTCCATGCGATCTCAACCTGCGCAAGTGGTGTTACGGCTCTGTCGCCGTTTACCGGCGTCGGCACCACCGCTTTCGAGATGCCGAGCAGATTGATGGCGACGTCGTTGCCGAACTCGATCGTAAGAAGCGCGAACGAATCGACCAGCTTGAAGGAGTTGAACTTCACGCCGACCGCGAGAAAGATGCTGCCGAGACTGGGTGGAATATCGTTTCGCAGCGTCGTGAGCGCCGTGGTCACGTCTTTTGGTTCGGGAGCTTTTCCCATCGCCTGTCGGATCAGCGGGAACTCCGCGACTTTTTCGATTGGCGGCGCAATCAGGCGGCGGTTATAGCCAAACCCGGCAGCCAGGCCGGTAACGAAGAAGAACGATGGTCCACCCAGCGGATAGTTTAGAAACGCGTAGATAAAGAGCGACGGCTGGTCCTGAAGTGTCGTGTAAGAGCCGATTGCCGAAAGCGTGAATTGCTTCGTCTTGATGACTGCGGCGCCGTCGTAACTGTAAGTGTCAGGCTTGCCTTGTTCGCCGGGCTTGCGCGTTCGCAGAAAAGCGCCGCCGATCTGCACGTCACCCGCTTTGTAATCGATGCCCAGTCCGCGCAGATCGAACTCGGGATCAAACTTCGTCAGCGTGGAACCAACACTCAACCCGTCGACTGAAAGAGTAAGCCCGGCGGCAGACAGCGCTGCGTTAAGTAAAAAGCGCAGCGTCGCGTTCTGATACTGCACGCCTATCTTGTCGAAGTAGACCGGGCCGAACGTCTTTTTTAATTCGAACCACTTTGGATCTGCTTGATATTGCGGGGAGTCGCCTGCGAGCAACCGTCCTTCTTCCGGCTTCGCACCGCCCGAAACCGGCAAAACGAGCTCGCGCGTTCCTCCCATCTGCAGCTTCGCGGCGATCGTGAGTCCTTTTGTGAGCGACCTGGGGATCAGCGGTTCGACGTTGAATGCTTCTTTGACGAGAGTGTTGAGGTTCTGCACCTCTTCATCGGCCAACGCCTTCGACGTGACGACGATCTGTAACTCATCGATTCCAACCGGCGGATCGATGTGCAGGTTGTCGCCGAGCACGGGTGCTTCAGAGAATTTGAGATCCAGCGGAATATCGACCGCGAAAACGTAAGCGCCATTGCCCGTCGACGCGAAGAAGATCTGGCCGTAGTTAACGGAATGAGCGCTCAGCGCGATCCTCTTCGCTTTGAAATCGTAAATTAGTTTGGCCTTGTCGAGTCCGAGATCAAACCCCTGCGGCAGCGGTGGCATATCGTGCCAACCAAAAGCGCTCGCGATATCGCCGATACCGAGCGGCGATCCATGGTTCTCCCACGACGCCTGTAGCTTTGCATTCGAGGTCCCGAGATCGAGTTGGAACGGGAACGTCTGTTCGCCGATGGCGAGACCGCCATTGAGACCGAGATCATGGCCTGAATCTGTTTTGACAGCGTTGACGTGAAGCACAGCCCCCACGTTCGTGTCGAGGATCGACAGGCTGGTTTCAACGCTGCCGGAAAACCGGTAGCTGAACGGCTCTCCCTTCACTGGCCGGTAAACGTGAACGCCGAAGTCTGAGAAGACAAGGTTCCTGAGTACTGACGGCACCCACTCCGGATGCGGTAAGAGCTTGCCGGTAAGGTCGCCCAGACTCACTTCGCCGTAATAAGATCCGTTGACCGAATTCAGTTCCCATGAGTCCTGCCTTTCCAGCTCGAGGATGAAATTGAAGTCTCCCGTGAAAACGGACTCTAGAAATTTGGCAGTTGAGGTAACGAAAGCACGCGTCCAGTTGCGGCCCGCCGGATCGATCGTTTGGATTTCGAGTCTTAGCTTTTCCAGCGTGAGGAAATTCTCGATTATGGACCAGGACTGGAGTGCCGTGAGAGACAGGCCGAGGTAAGTAACCTTCGGTTCGGAAGAGACGAACAGCGCGAAGTTCTCGAGTCCGACCGTGCTGAAAGCGCTCTTTAGTTCTGACGGAATGTACTCCGAGAATTTCGCGCCGCCAGGCAAACTGCGAATCACCGCATCGACCGAGCTACTGTTCGGCAGTGGTGTAGTGCTGACTTCAAAGCCGCCACCTACCAGCGGAATTCCGACTGCCACTTCCAGATTATTGAAGTGTCCCTCAATCGCGAAATCGATTCTCTGCGATGGATCATCTTCAGTGGGCGCAGCGATCCGTACCGCGACCGCCGGATTGCTCAGCTTCAGTGCGTTGTCACCGACACCCACTTTGAATTCGCCGCTGCTGAGCGGCGCACGGATCTTCCCGACTGGTAACGGCTGTCCATCCATGGCGGTGAATGGGCCATAAAACTTGTAAGACAGATTCCAGTCTGTGTCGGTGAGCACCGGCGCGAGCAGGCTTTTGATGGCCGGCAGGATTTTCGCGACTTGTTTGAATGTGACGGTCGAGAGGAAGTTGAGGCCGCGCGCGAGTTCAATCGTCTCTGTTGCATCTGCGGGCCATGCATATTGCGGCTGCCTGGCGGTTGTGTAGACGAAGCGTGCGCCGGAAGTTTCCAGTAAGCTGAATGGGTATCTGTTGAGGCCTTCGAAGCTCTTCGTGAATTCCCACTCGGAACCCATCTCAACGACGATGATCGCGTGTACAGTGTCGCCGTCGCCCGCGGTGAAAGTCAGGTTCACGGGGACGCCGGTCTGTTTGAAAACAGACGTCGTACCGACCGAGATCGTGACCACGCCATCGGGACTTGCGTCGTGAATGTCAGAAGCGGTTACGCCTTTGATCTCAAGATCGGAACCGGAAGACAGCGCGAACGCAGAGCGGATTCCCGTGCGCACTGTTTCATCGGCGAAGACCTTGTCGTTCAACACGATCTTCGAATCGGCACCGGCTTGCGCGCGTAGGTTCGCGATTATTGTGTTCAGATCCATCCGCGCCGTACCTTTCTTCTCACGAATCGGCTTTGCACAAAAAGTGCCGAATTTATTGATTTCTCTGCGCCACCTCGGCGGTTCTCTGCGTCTCTGCGGTTAACTAATTCAGCAAATAACTCACCGCAGAGACGCAGAGAACCGCCGAGGTGGCGCAGAGAAAAGCAATGTCACCGACTTTTTGTGCAAAGCGTCACGAATCACCTTTGCCTCACAAATCAAACCCTCGCCACTACCTGCGCGACGTCTCCGTTGATTTTCAGGTTCGCCGTCAACGCATCTCTATCTAAGAATCCTCTTGCGCACGACTCGATAATGAGCTGCTCGACCGCCTGGCACATCGCCTTTCGCTGCGTTTTATGATCGATAACCTCTTCGACAGGCGGACGCTTAACCGGATCGTTGAACCAGTTCATGATGAACGTTGATAGCCGCTGGTCGGCGCCTCCTGCGAGCTTCAACATGACGGGGGGCGGAGTGGGATTTGTAACGGCTCCCGCAGATTCGGCGTTGACGACACAACGGGTGAAAGCGGCCATCGCCTCTTTAACTTTCTCAGCACCCTTACTGTTATCGCTCCGGGCAGCTTCTTTGCGAATCTTGGCGCCTTCGAAGAACAGGTAAGGAGCGGGAGCCAGGTCCATATACTTGCAGAAGCTGACGTCTTCGGCTGAGGTAATAAAGGCCGGACCGAAGTTCAGAAAACTGTCAGTGAGCTCTCGGATGTTCCATAACGAAGCTTGCTGAACGAGTCCACTGGCTGTCCGCCGCGGGGGATCGGTGGGTATACCCCGGCCCGCTCTGACCTCGTCGGTAGCCCACTTTTTGATGTCCGCCTGTTGCTCGGCCAACGTGCCGGCCTTAAAGCCCACGCAAAGGTGTTTGCGCTCCTCAGCCAGGCGGTCCTCGAAATAGACATAACCCGGCCACGAGGTGATCCCCACAACGTTATCGTCCAGCAACCAGGCGTAGTCCCATCGATTACCGGATACTCTTCGCAACTCCTTGCAAAACTCGATTGCAGCAAAACGGCTGGCGCCGAACCCTGCCAAGTGACCGACCGCAGATCCCTCCGGCTGGCGAAAAGACCAGCCCACCACAGTCATGCCTAAGCCATGCAGCGCTGTCCGATATTGCTCATATTCGAGGATATGGACCACGATATAGACGTTCCGGTTGGATCCGGTACGGGCTGGTGCATATAGCGGTGGCGACTGTCGTACATTTACTGTGTCGGTGAGCGCGTTGAGGTCATGTGCAACTGAGAACGGTTGAACTTCCACCTGCAGGGAGCACGCCGCGATCCCGGCCGCAATCCACCGCGAGCGGTTCGAAGAGATGACCACGATCGGCGGCAGTTGACCAGACTTGTTTTCGGCCGTGATCACGTCGGTCCAGGTCGTGCGCAACTCCAATGGCTGAGGCAGCAGATGCAGGTCTTTTAGCAGCCGTACTCGATTGCTCGCTAACGCGCTGTATGTTGCTCTACCCGTCGCGTCGTACGAGACCGCTTGCAATGGTTGGTACTTCTGCGTGACCAGGTTCCCGCCGTACGACATGTTCCTTTCGACTTGGATCGCCATCCATTCCTCCTCAGGACTCGCGCCTACGTTCACCGGTCAGTGCTTTCCGTTCCCGTTTGAGCGGTTGGTGGCGGCGCTCACTACACCGAGAACGGCTTCGAGTTTGCTCTCGAGTAGCTGTAAGCGCCTGGCAAGCGCGTCGTTTGCTGCTCTCAACTCGGCGTTCTCAACACGAAGAGCTGTCACTTGCTGGTCCAACTCTTTCTTGAGTTGCTGCGTGGCGGAGACGTTGAGCATCGAGATGGCGTCGTAGTCTACGGTAAGGAAGTCGTCGACCTCGCGGCCAAAGACAAACACCTGGTCCGCGTCGTGATCGAAGCCGACGCGAAACTTATCGGGTGTTGCTTCCAGGACCTCGTGAATGCTTTCGCCCGTGTCAGTTATTAACTTCACGCGCTCGCCTGTTTTCAGGTCGGTCGCGAGTGCTACCCAGCCGTTCTTGATAGACGCCTGCTGGTAGATGTCGGGGACAACATCCGTGACTTTAGTGACAGCCTGCGAAAAGACGCTCTCGATCTGCTGCCCAATGATCTTTTTACGGGTACGGTTACCCTCGGTTATGACGTCCTTGAATGAGTAATCAGTGATCTCGATACCAAGTAACGTAAGCAGGTCTGCGGCGCTGTCCGAGCGGCCCTGGATGTTCTTGATGCGCTCGTCAGACTTGGCCTCAAATTCCTCTGCATAGATGCGATGCGAACACCAGATAGAAAAATTGTTTTTCTCCGTAACATCACTCGAACCGGCTCCCTTTCTATTTAAGTATCCGAAACCGCTAACCTGAGTACCAATGTAGCCCTCAATCTGCAGCTTCCCTTTGGTTGGGTCGCTTGTTCCTATTCCGATGGCGCCGTTTTTCTTGATCTTCAACCTGCCGGCAGGCGCACCATGCAAGTCAACGTCAAAGTCTGATTCTCCGCCGACGGTCACCAGGTTTTCCACGCGCAGGTCACCGTTGACGTGTAATGTTTTCTGGGGGTCGGTCGTGTTGATGCCGACTTTGCCGCTGTCGCGGATGATGACCTTGTTGGTTTCCGTTCCCTCCGTGGCGCCGGCCGAAAACACGATGTGCCCATGCTCCCGCAGTTCGAGGACGTTATAGGTTTCGCGCCGGAAGAGGATACGGTGGTGATCGTCGGCGCTTCGGATCTGGCCGTTGTCGACAAAGTAGATCTCTTTGTTCTTTTCCAGTCGGAGATCGCCGTTTACATGGAGCTTGGACTTGGGGTCGTGTGTCCCGATGCCGACGTCTCCGTCCGGCGTTACCCTGAGCCTGCCGCCTGGCACGTTCGGCGCATCAACGTCGAAATTCTTGCCGCTGCCAACTGAGACTCCCTGCTCAACACGCAGGCCGCCGCTGATGGACAGGTTTGAGGGCGTGGGATTCGTTTGACCAGGTACTCCTGCGATCGACACGTCCCCCTCGAGGCGTGTCGTTCCTTTTACGTCAAGCCTCGCCGCCGGGCTGTTCGTTCCAACACCGACTTTATTTTCCCTGAAGACAAACGGCCCTTTCTCGATAACTGAGACGAAGTCACCGTCCCAGTAGCCGGGGATGTTCTTGCAGTGCAAATAAAGGTTGGTTGGACCAGGCAGGTACGAAGTCTTGACGTTCGAGATCGTCACTTCGATCGATTTCCCCGGATTCAACGCGAGCCGTGGCAGGTTAAGGGCCCGGATGGTCCACTGGGTTGTCTGCCCCTGGGTATCCCTCTTCACATCAAGAACCTTGCCCTCGAGCGACGCTGCGATGTTGATTTCTGCAACCGCAGCAGGCGGCGCCAGCGTCCAGTTGTTATCTGAGGAGTCGAACGAGATGATGAATTTCGTGGCCGCAAATTCAGCGTCGCCTTCAGGAATCACGTTGATTGATCCCTGTTTCAGAGCATTCGTGATCAGCAGTTTGAGCTGGTTCACCGTGTCGTTATTTAACAGTTGGTTGGTCGGGGCGAAGCCGACGTGCAACGGAATGTTTTGCTCACCTCGCTGGTTGACGAGGGTCAGGTGCTGCACGCGATGTCCGGGTATCCATACTTCGGGTCCCGGCCCGGCGGAGTTCGAGTAATCCAGATTGTTTCCCCACTTGAGTTCGACCCTGGTGCCTCTCCCGCCGCCAAGGCCCGAGGCGTTGAGGTTGTTCAACTTCAGCGTCGTCTTCGTTCCGGATTGAAGTTCGAACGGGCTTTCACTCAACAGGAAGAAAGAGACGCCTCCGTCGGTGGGCACTGGTGGACTGATCTTCCACTTTGCCGGGCCCGGCTCGACACTGATCGCAGGTGTACCAGTCAGGCTCAAAGTGTCGGGCCTGAATTTCAACTCGAAATGGTAGTTCGAAGCCAGGACTGCTGTGCTGGAAAGTGGTTTCAGTTTCCAATTGAGCCGCGAGCTATTGATGAGCTCGAGCGTCGACGTCTGTCCCTTTTGCGGGTCGAAGATGCCGAGAACTGGTTGGCCATCCTTGTTGAGCAGTTGGAAGCTAATCGGGTGGGTGGCTCTCTCCCGCATGTAATCTCTCCTTTGTTAACTGTTACGGCCTGGTTTTTTTCCTGGTGTGTAGCTTTGCCTCAAAACTCTAAAATCAGCTTGGCTCGGGTCAGTACAGGGAGCAGTAGCGACCTGGTCAAACAACGGGGGTCAGGAATCGTTATGAAATTTCGCGTAGTGTTTTAGTTTGAGCTTCTTCTCTGTGCAACCTCTGTGTTCTCTGTGGTGAATATTTGTCAAGAATCACTCAACCACAGAGGCACAGAGAACACAGAGGTTGCACAGAGAAATCTAACTACGACACCACCAAATTTCGCATGCTAATCAGGGACCAGGTCGCTACCGCTCCCTGTACTGACCCCGATCCAAGTTACCACTCCCACTTTTGAGGCGCGGCCCTGGTGTTTGCGCCACGCTCAATTTGAGCCAGCCCTCGCGAATCTCCTGCGGGCCGGTGAACTTCGCTGTCAGGTTCACAGGTCCGATGTGGGCCCGGTCGAGGAGGTCTTCGATCCGTTCGGTCAGATCTTTGAAGACGTTCAGCGTTGCAACCTCTCGTTTATCTTTCGGCGTGACGCTCGCGCGAGTTGCATCATCTTTGTCGATCTCGATCCAGCCAAATTCGGCCAGCTCGTTCCAAACGCCCGTTGCCTTGCTTTGGAACTCAGCAGCAAACGTCTCTTTGCGCACCACGCCGCGCGACGAGACTTCGGACCACTTGCCACGCACGTCCTGCAACCAGGACCACTGGTATCCCGCTTCCTCGGGCAGCGGCAGGTGAATTTTCCCCGCGTCGGTAATGATCGGCGTACTGAGGAAGGTGAGCTCGATTGCCTGCAGCGCCTCGGCGTATTGATGTGGAGGGATGTTGATTGCTTTGACCGGCACAATCCCGCTCGTCGCATGGACCGATCCGCGCGGGTCGATAAGCAGCGTCAAAATCTGCGGATCAGCCTGGACCGTCTGGTGAAAGACCATCGCTTCCGGGTGCGTCTTGTGAGTCTTCAGGTGATCACCCTTGAACTTCACGTTCGCATCGCTTTGCGGTGCGAAGAAGGCGTTGTCCTCGTACGTGCCATCCTTCTTCTCTTTCCAGTAACCGACCGTTCCGTCGTTGAACTGCCGGTACTCGCCGATGCGAATGGGAAACTTGACTTGCGTAAAGCCATTGTCGTCGCGTGTCTTGCGCTCCATGTCCTGGCGGAACTCGTTCCATCCCTGGTGTGAGGCGGGGAGGCCCTTCAATTCGAGATTCACCAACGCGCGTACGAGCGCGAGCGGACGCCCCATGAGCAAAGCGAGATCTTCATGATGAACAAAGTTTTCGGGCTCGATGTTCTCGACGGCGCTGTCGATGGCTGAGATGAAATCGTCGAGGAAGTCCGGGCCCCAATCCTTGATAGTCTTGACCACTTTCTTCAGATGGGGATTGGCCTCGCCGATGCTATCGGCCGGGCGTCCGCCCGGCGCGGGCTCCCATACGACCGCTTCATCCTTCTTCAGCAACGACCCGAGCGCTTTGCCACCGCTGTCGTAAATCATCAGGCTGTTGTCGAGATGATTAGCGAGCACCCAACCGCACACCGGCGTCGTCGCGGGATGATCGTTCATCTCCTGATCGGCGTCTGCCGAGAGCCAGCGGAAGTTAACGCGTGCGGGCTGCGTCAGGCGCGGCGGCAAGTTAACGAGCGTGTCCGGCGTTCCATCGTCGAGCGACTCGCTCAATATGATCTTCGATACATCCAGATCTTTGGTCTGACCGAACGTGTCGACCAGTCGCAGCCGATGGATCTTCATCATGCCGGAGCGAATCGGGTTGAAGTCGTTTAGTGGCTCTGGCGCGCTGTAGATTGAACGGTGTACGGTGTTGCCGACGAATTTCGCGAACGGCTGGTAGTCGCTGAACCCAAGTGGATCGGCAACCAGCAATTGAAGAGTCTGCTTGTGCATGAGCAGAGCTTCGTTGAAACCACTGAGCGACTGCGAAAGCCTTTGCGGTGTTTGCGTCGCGCTCCACGCGTGGAACGCAGTCAGCGTCGTATCATCGGCCGGGTTAGCTGCGCGCAACTGCTTTGATGTCGCGCTCCTCTCGTACCATGTCTGAATGTCTTTCATGTGGGTCGCGAAGAAATCACTGCCCCGCTTCGACATGAGCAGCTTCTTTTCTTCGAGGTACAGAGGCAGAACTTCTCGTTCGATGTGAATTTCGGATCTGAGTGTGAGTTGAGCGGTGGCATGTGGCGTCAGAATGCTGCGGCCGCTGTAATTGTTAGCCGCGAGCGTCCAGGCGCCGCGCCCTGGCTTCAGTGAAAGATCGACGTCGTTTTCGAGGAGTTGATAGTTGGCGGTGATGAAGTCTTCCTGAAAGCGGCCGGTCGCTGGATCGATGTTGGAGTGGTACTCAACTGGGAATACCTCGATTTCCCATTCCAGCAGGAACGGATTCCACGGCTGTGTTTCCCAGGTTGTGAAGCCGAAGTTTTTCGCACTCGCGCCGATGCCGTCGATTCTTTGCCTGAACCTTTCCCGCTCTCTTGTTTCGGCAAGATCGACACTATCTACGCCCGTCAAAACATCTGTGGGAACGAGGCCGCCGGTTTTCAGTCCGTCCTGTCCGTGTCGCCTCGACGGCTCCGCGATTGAACCATCGATCAGCACCGACGGCTCGGTCGGCCGCCAGTAGCGCGGTCCGGAAGTCTGTTTCAGTCTGAAGGGTTTCTGGAGAGACGTTTGTAATTTGTTGATGGCTTCGACTAACGCGCCGGCCGGACTGGAAGCCGCTCCGAATCTGAGTCGCGCCACCACTGCTTCACCGGTTTCATTCAACGTCACCTCACCCGCATCGGTGATGTCTTTATCCAAAAGCGCTGTGCGGTACTCGACGTAGCTCTTTACTTCATCGATATCCGGATAAGCGTCACGCGAGTCCTCCGGCGGATAAGCACAGAGCATGTACTTGTACCAGTCAGAGAAAAGCTGTATGCGCAGCGACTCTATCTTCTGCCAAGCGCGATCGTAATCGGCCTGACACTTGTTGAGTGTGTTGAGGAGACGTCCCAGCTCGGGCGGCACCGTCGGGGTAGGCGCGCCGTCAGCCTGGGCGGGTTTATCAACCGGTGATTCGATCTGGATGGTCCAAAGAGTGCCGCCCGGCACTGCCGTGAATCCCTTCTCATGACGTCCTTCGACAAACTTCGCTGGCACGTCGAGTTGCCGGTATTCGAGTGACGGAGCGAGGTGCAGAGCCTCGAGCTGATCTTCAACGATGTGCTTCGGAGCATTGCTGCGCAAGCTCGGCGCGAGACACGCAGACAGGGCCTCGGTGCCGGTATTACCGATCGCGACGCTGGCGCGCCCATGCTGTCGCAGTGCTTTGCGTTGCAGTAGATCGATGCGCGCGTAGCACATCATCCGGCTCGGCAGATCGATCCGGTAGGAAAGATCGAATTTCCACTTGAAGATCTGTTCCAGCAGGGTGGGCGCGTCGGGACCACCGTCGCGGACAGCCGCCATGATGTGCGTCTTCAAAACGTCATGGTCCGGATTGCTGTACCAGCCCATCACGTAATATCGTCGCCCGTCGGTGGTTCCGGAGTAATCCTCATCGCAGAATCCGAAGACGCTATGGCAGTTTGGATAGAAAGCAGCAAAGGTCGGTTCGCCGTAACCGACGGCTGTTAGTTTTGGATAGTACTCGCCCTGATCGCGGCCCTGCTGCGGCAACTCCAGCACTCGTCCCATGTAACGAAACGGCTGGGCCGAATCCTTGTCGATCCGACCTGCTTGCGCGGGCGCCTTGTGGTAAGGGACGGTAACGCCGCGGCCCGAGACATTTCCTTCCGTTGCCGGATAAAGGTAATCGCTCTCGATGAGCCATTCCTTCTTTATGCTACTTCCGCGATCTGTCCGCGTAACGAGCCAGCGATTTGGCACGCGCGGAAAGTCCTGAACGTCAGGCTTGTTTGGATCGGGTCGTGCTTTGGTAAGTGCGTCGGGCAGGGACCAGTGGAGATGAATGCCTTTGTTCAGACGCAGGTTTCGGTTTTGAAACGGCATCGCGACGATCTCTTCGCTGATGTTCGCGATATCAGGATTGATGTCGCGCTTGCCGGTAAAGAACGGAAGGCGGCTGAAGTCGGCGGTTGCCTCGACGACCATTTCATCCTGGTCGAGGACAAGGGCATCCAGATGGACTGGGACCAGTAGGATATTGCTCATGCGGGAAGCAGTCGTTAATTAAGCGCAATATGTTTTGGCAATCCGGTCCGAAACAGGAACTGACGAGATCAGCGCAACGCAGAATTCGAGGTGAACAGGCAGTGGAGACAAACTGTTCGTCTCTGGTGGCACACGCCGGACCGGCGCGAACAAAGCAGCGCGAACAGTACATGCACATTTTTCGGTTGTCAATTAAATCGGACTGCCGAAAAGATTTTTATTTCGCGTTGCTGTTTGAATGTTTGGATGCGGGCGATTCGATGAAGTGTAGGCAAAAAAA
>DATNDM010000050.1:0-6113 GCA_035553235.1 Pyrinomonadaceae bacterium
CGCAATCAACGGCACGCGCTCAGGTGAGGGAACGAAGGTGTACGACGCAGTAGAGCTTGCGATGGACAACTTGCGGAAGATTCGTGGTCGTAAAGCCATCGTACTGTTCAGTGACGGCATGGACTGGTACAGCGACCATGCCACCTTTCAAGGCACCGTGCGCTTTCTCGACGAAGAAGGCGTCGTCATTTATCCCATTCGCTACGACACCCGTGCCACCACGGAACAATTGGCACGCGAGCAGTCAGAGCAGAGCGTCCCGGCATTACCGACGATCAGTGTGATCAGGCAACCACCACCGAGCGGCACGACCGCACCGACTTTTCCGGATGGTGACGGAATACCGACTTCAGGTTCAGCACGAAAGACTGGCCCACTCGGACTGCCTCTGCCCGATGACATCATGCGCCGCCGCCGTGATGAAGAGCGCAATCGTTATCCCAATCCGACTGGCGGTCCCGCGCCGACCGGTGGTCCACAAGATACAGATCCTACTCGACGGAATAAAACTGTCCCAAAGGTCCCTGATTCGCAGCCCACGACTGTGCCGACATCGAGCACGCGAGGTGAAGATGAGTCAATCAAGGGAATGCTTGATATGGCTTACCTGACCGCCGATAGTTATCTGAAGGCCCTGGCGGAAAAGTCCGGCGGACGAATGTTACGCGCCGACACGATCGGCTCACTGCCTGACGCGTTCGCGCAGATCGCGGCTGAACTGCGCACGCAGTACATGCTTGGTTATTACCCTCTGAACAAAGATCGCGACGAGCATTATCGAAAGATCAAAGTCGAGACGACCCGCAAGAACATCGTAATCCGCGCCCGTCCCGGCTACCTCGCTACGCAAGCACGTTAGGTCAGCCACAAAAAGGCCCAAAAGCACAAACGGTGATTCTGAACGATCAGATTTGAAGGTTCCCGTTTGTGCTTTTGGGCCTTTTTGTGGCTAACCTGATTTTATGCTACAAAACTCACTCATGCCTGACCGAGCCGAAGCCTGGGAACTGTTGTGTGAATACACAAAGGGCGACAGCCTGCGTAAACACGCGCTCGCCGTCGAAGCCGCGATGCGCGCGTGCGCGAAGCGTTACAACGAAGGCCCTGCCGATGAAGACGAGTGGGGCATGGTCGGACTGCTCCACGACTTCGATTACGAGATGTTCCCGAGCGCCGATCAGCACCCGTTCACGGGCGCAAACATCCTCTGCGGCCGTGGCTACTCCGATCGAATCATTCGCGCCATCATGGGCCACGCGACTTACACCGGCGTGCCGCGCGATACAGACATGGCCCGCGCACTCTTCGCGACTGACGAACTGTGCGGCTTCCTCGTAGCGTGCGCGCTCGTGAGACCGTCGCGCAGTCTCGATGACATGGAAGTCTCGTCAGTAAAGAAAAAACTGAAAGACAAGGCATTCGCGCGATCCGTAAATCGCGACGACATCAAACAAGGCGTCGAAGAGTTGGAAGTAAATCTCGACGAACATATTCGCTTCGTGATCGATGCGCTGCGTCCAGTTCAAAAAGAGATTGGTTTGAATACGATCAGTGAATAGCGACGTTTTCTGCGGGCGGCCGCGGCTCACGCGGACGATAGCGTCCCGTCACGATCGCCGCGGCGATGAAAAAAGCGAGCGTGAGTAGTATCGCAATAATCGCAGTGAGAAATGCTTGCAACTTGCGACGTCGCGCAGTGTGGCGATAAACAAAGATCGACGCGAAAGCAATCGCCGCGATCGGAAGCAGTAGAGTAGAAGCAACGAGTAAACCGGGATTCGAAAGGGCCTTCACTGAGAAGACACCTAACACGAGCGCGATGCAGATGCCGGCGCCCACAACCGCCGCCAGCACTGAAGCCGCTAGGACGAGCTTCAATCGCATCCGGCCAGGTTCCTCGTTTGTACGCTCGTGTGCAAATGCTCCTCCTTGGCAGGGTGGAGAAAGGCGCCGCCAAGGATACCACAGGGACGGACCAGCTTTGCCTCAAAACGCGGGATGGCGCTTGGATGGGGTCAGTACAGCGAGCTTCTCTGCGTAATCTCTGCGTTCCTCTGCGCCTCTGCGGTGAAATATGCCGAAACGCAACTGCACCGCAGAGACGCAGAGGAACGCAAAGATCACGCAGAGGCGCTGCCTTTTCCGACCCCGATCCAACAATGACTTCTGACTTTTGAGGCAAAGGTGGACGGACCACATTACGGACTGAAATAGATGATCACTAGAAACGCGCTGCTTTGGTTGTCCCAACGTGAGGGGTTAAAAGATTTCGCGACCAGCTTTCGGCCTTTCAAAAAACTCACCACTCGTTTTGTTGCGGGCGACACCATTGACGAAGTCGTTCCACTGATTCGTCAACTAAATACAGAAAACTGTACGGCGTCTTTCGATCATTTGAACGAATCGGTCGGAAGCGCCGCCGAAGCTGAACACGAAGTTACGGAATATCTGAATATTCTCTCGAAGATCGACGAGAGTGGCATCGATTCGAACGTGTCGATCAAGCTGACGCAGTTTGGTCTCGGTCTCGATCCGGAACTCGCCTATCGCAATGCGCGGCGTATCGTCGAAGAAGCCCAGCGACGTGGCAACTTCGTCCGCGTCGATATGGAAGGTTCCGACGTTACGCAGGTGACGATCGACATCTTCAAACGACTCCGCGCTGAATTCGGACTGAACGACGTCGGGATCGTTTTGCAGTCTTACTTGTACCGGACCTACGCCGATGCGCAGGAACTGGTGAAACTCCCGGCGCGCATTCGCATCTGCAAAGGTGCGTACAGCGAGCCGCCGGAAGTCGCGTTTCCTGATAAAAAAGATGTCGATGCGAATTACATCAAGGTGATGCAACTGCTGTTAGGAAGCGGAACTTATCACGGCGTCGCGACTCACGATCCGAAGATGATCAACGCCACGATCGACTTCGTCACGCGCGAGGGAATCGGCAAAGAGAAGTTTGAGTTTCAGATGCTCTACGGTATCCGGCGCGACCTGCAGCGACAGCTCGCCCGCGATGGTTACAACGTGAGGATCTATGTTCCGTACGGGAAACACTGGTATCCTTACTTCATGCGCAGGCTGGCTGAGCGGCCGGCGAATGTGTGGTTCGTGTTGAAGAATCTGGCGAAGGGCTGAATCAGGCGATGGATTGGATCTGGATTCTCTGGTGCATCCTCGGTGCGATACTCATCGTGGCGGAGATCTTCACGACGGGCTTCGTGCTGCTCTGGTTCGGCATTGGCGCACTCGCCGCTGCGTTCGCGGGATTACTCGGCGTAGATAGTCTCGCGATACAGTTTGCGATTTTTGCGGTCGTGTCCATCGCGTTGACTGCTGCGTCGCGCACGATCTTCGTCAACTACTTTTCACATGAGAAGACTGGGCAGTCTCTGCGCAGTGGTGTCGATGCATTACCGGGAAAGATCGGGACTGTCGTTTCGTCGAGCAAGGGAGCGTTACAGGAGGGTGCAGTGAAAGTGTTCGGATCGACGTGGACCGCATATCCCGCGGCCGGTGAACCACCGCTCGAAGCAGGCGAACGCGTTTGCGTGGACAGCGTCGAGGGCGCGTCGATTTATGTGAAAAGGATCGGCGGCGAACCTGATTGGCGGGGGAATGGTTAATCGGCCGCGGATAAACGCGAATTAACGCTGATCTGCGTTCATCCGCGGCTAAGTTTTTAATGCGGTTCGGTGTCGGCCTCGTAAGTGTCGTCGAGCGTCTTGTCTTCTTCGAGTGGCGGCAACTCGATCGTGATCCGGTCCGTTGAAGGCGCTTCCAAATCGTCTCCGAAGAAACGCGCAAGCACGACGGTAATATTATCTTCACCACCGCGATTGTTCGCTTCTTCAATCAACGCATCACACGCCTTGGACAAATCATTCCTGCTGTTAATCACGATGTGCTGAATGTCTTCCGCCCGCAGTTTCCCCGACAATCCATCACTACAAAGTAATACGACATCGTCCTGCCGCAAACGAATCCGGCCAGTCACCGGCTGCACTTCACTCTGCGCGCCGAGTGCCTGCAGGATCACGTTGCGAAACATGTGCGTCTCAGCTTCCGACTCGCTGATCTGTCCGACGTCGACGAGTTGCTGCACGAGCGACTGGTCCTTTGTTGCAAGTCGAATCTGGTCTTTGCGTATCACGTAACCGCGGCTGTCGCCAACCTGCACGAGATCGAGGTTGTCGCCGCGAATCGCCGCGCCGGTGAACGTCGCACCCATACC
The DNA here is from genome assembly GCA_035553235.1 of Pyrinomonadaceae bacterium. GTDB lineage: Bacteria > Acidobacteriota > Blastocatellia > Pyrinomonadales > Pyrinomonadaceae > PSRF01. The sequence goes on from DATNDM010000050.1 coordinate 4,232, forward strand.
CGCGCAGCGAGAGTCTTCCTGGCTCTTGAGATGGATTGCGGTATTCGCATAATGCGTCGCGCTCTTCAGGCACTCGACCAGATCGAGACCGGGATCGCAAACGGCGTCGCCTTCGCCAACCAGCATCTTGCGGACCGAATCAACGGCCATGCGGCTCGCCACGTCGCCGGCCAGCGCGCCGCCCATGCCGTCTGAGACGACGAGCACGAGCCCTTTGTCGCCCAAATTGAAATGGGTCAGGTTGTCAGGTGCAGGATTACCATCGGCGCCGGTCCAGGTTTTTTCGGTCGACAGGTCGAGTACGAGAAAATTGTCTTCATTGCCACGTCGAACTCGGCCAACGTCTGATTTGGCGTATAACTCAACAATCATAAATGGAGAGCAAAAAGGAAGTCGTTAATAATGGCTGAGAACCGGGAGATTGTAACCCATCCTGTTAATCATGAAAATCTGTAATCCTGTTTGAAGTGACCTAATTTGAACCGCTTCTCTGTGCAACCTCTGTGTTCTCTGTGTCTCTGTGGTTGTATTGGCCGCAATCACCACCGAGACACAGAGAACACAGAGGTTGCACAGAGAAATCCATTTAGATTTGACCTAAGGCCTGGTCGAGATCGGCAATGATGTCGTCCGTGTCCTCAATCCCGACCGAGATCCGCACCAGCCCGTCAGTAATTCCCAATCGCTGCCGCTTTGCTTCGTCAACCGAGGCGTGCGTCATGGTCGCCGGATGCGAAATCAGCGTTTCCACGCCGCCCAGGCTCTCCGCGAGCGTGCAGAGCTTAACAGACTCGAGCACCTTTCGCGCTGCCTCGAGCGAACCCACGTCAAACGACACCATGCCGCCAAAACCGTGTTGCTGCCGTCTAGCTAACGCGTGCTGCGCGTGCGACGCGGAGCCCGGATAATAAACTTTTTTCACTCGCGGGTGCTCCTCCAGGAACGCGGCGACCGCGCGACCCGTTTTGTCGTGTTGCTCCATACGCAGGGCGAGCGTCTTGGTGCCGCGCAATACGAGCCAGGAATCGAACGGCGAAAGGATGGCGCCCGCACTGTTTTGCACGAACCCGATCCAGTTGGCATCTTCTTCGTCATTCAAAACGACCATGCCGCCGACACCGTCAGAATGCCCGTTGAGATATTTCGTCGTCGAGTGGACCACGATGTCGCAACCAAACTCGAGCGGGCGTTGCAGGTACGGCGACATGAACGTGTTGTCGCAAACCACGCGCGCTCCCGCACGATGCGCGATCTCGCTGACCTCTTTCAGATCCGTGACGGTCATGATCGGATTGGTCGGCGTTTCCAGAAACACCATCTTGGTATTCGATTTGATCGCGGCTTCAACGTTCAGCGAGTCGGAAGTATCGACATAATCAAATTCGAGATTGTAGTTGGCGAGGATGCGATTGAAGAGACGCGCAGTGCCGCCGTAAGTGTTATCGGAAACGACAACGTGCTCGCCGGCTTTTACGAGACGCAAAGTGGCGTCGATTGCAGCCATGCCGGATGCGAAAGCAAAACCGAAGCGAGCTCCTTCGAGTGCGGCGATGTTTCGCTCGACTGCGGAGCGCGTCGGGTTCTGAGTGCGCGCGTATTCGTAGCCCTTGTTTTTACCGAGCGCGTCCTGCGCGTACGTCGATGTCTGGTAGATCGGAACGGTTACTGCGCCGGTGGTCTCGTCGGGTTCCGATCCGGTATGAACGGCCGTAGTTGCAAATCCCATGTTGTTGTTATTCATCGAAAATTCCCTGGCTGCGGTAACGTTCCGCGCCATCCGGAAAAACCGTAGCTACACGTTTTCCCGGACCTAAACGCTCGGCGATTTTGTACGACGCGGCGGCGGCAGCGCCGGTGGACCACCCGCCCAGCAGTCCTTCGA
>DATNDM010000051.1:0-9478 GCA_035553235.1 Pyrinomonadaceae bacterium
GCGCACGGTGTCGAAACCGTGATTTCGCGGCGGCTCAAACTCGAATACCTCGCCGAGCCGATCGAGAAATGCTTCGGCAGGTCGTTCCCAGATGCCGACAGTGCGATCGCCCTGCACGTTGCTGTGGCCACGCACCGGACACAGGCCCGCGCCGGGCTTTCCGATCTGTCCACGCAGCAACATCACGTTCACGATCTCCTGTATGTTCGCGACTGCGTTGCGATGCTGCGTCAGTCCCATGGCCCAACAGAAAATCGTGCGTTCCGATTCGACAAAGATTCGCGCGGCTTCTTCAATCTTGTCTTTCGCGACTCCGCTCTGTTTGACGATCTCACTCCACGAGACAGTTTGCAGCGCGGAGATGTAGTCATCGAAGCCCGTCGTGTACTGCGCGATGAAATCACGATCGAGCGCGTCTTCACGCGCGAGCACCGCTTTCGCAATTCCCTTCAGCAGCGCGACGTCGCCGTTGATGCGCACCTGAAGAAACAGGTTGGCCAGTTCTGTCCCGCGGCTGAGCAGATCGAGCACGTCCTGCGGGTGTTTGAACCGCGTCATCCCGACTTCCGGCAGCGGATTGATGTGGACGAGTTTGCAGCCGCGTCGTTTGGCGCGCTCGAGCGACGTCAGCATGCGCGGATGGTTCGTGCCCGGGTTTTGTCCGATGACGAAGATCGCCTGCGCCTGCTCGAAGTCTTCAAGCGTGACAGTTCCCTTCCCGACGCCCACAGTCTCACTGAGCGCAGAGCCGCTCGACTCGTGACACATGTTCGAACAGTCAGGCAGATTGTTTGTGCCAAACTGCCGGACGAAGAGTTGATACAGAAACGCGGCCTCGTTGCTCGTGCGGCCTGAGGTGTAGAAGATCGCCTGGTCGGGATAGTTGAGTGAGTTCAACTCGCCCGCAACGAGCTCGAAAGCATCGTCCCAGCTAATTGGCTCGTAGTGCGTCGCATCACGTTGCAACAACATCGGGTGCGTCAGTCGTCCTTGTGCGTTGAGCCATTGGTCTGACTGTTGCAAGAGCTCGGCGACGCTCCATTGCTGAAAGAACTCGGGCGTGACGCGCTTCGTCGTCGCTTCATCAGCGACGTGCTTCGCGCCGTTTTCACAAAACTCAAAATGCGAGCGCTCGCGATCAGGCTCCGGCCAGGCGCAGCCGGGACAATCAACGCCGCCCACCTGATTCACTTTCAACATCGTGCGCACACCACGGACAAGGCCCATCTCTTCCGAAAGAGCCTTGACCGCAGTGATTATCGCCGGCGCCCCACCGGCGGCTTTTGGTGTCTTTGTTTGCTCTGACATCCGTTTTTGGTTTTCTCTGCGTAACCTCTGCGCAGACGAGCTGAAGCCTCAACCATCCACAGATTACACAGATTTCGCGGATTTCAAAATCCGTGTAATCTGTGTTAAAAAACCTGCACGAGGAAAAAACAACATGACCCTGCTGCGCCCTGTTAGGTCGCTCTTTCTGCTCGCTCTTAGCCTTTCAACCTTCGTAACAATTGCAACCGCCCAAATCAAGCCGGGCCGCGATCCCAATCAACCAATCGATCAGGAATACACCGACAAGATTCGCGAGTATACAACCGCGCCGTACTTCAACTCTCCTCTGACCGACTACCTGCCCGCGTCGTCTAACATACCGACTCCGAAAGCGGTGCTCGGCGACGTAGCGGGCGCCCCCGGCAAGTTGCCGTACGCGGAAGAAGTTTACAAGTACATGCGCATGCTCGAACGCGCCAGCCCGCGCGTGAAAGTGTTTTCGATCGGCACGACTGAAGAAGGACGCGAGATGATCGCGGTGGCGGTCGGGTCAGAGCAGCTAATCTCAAAAATCGACGAGAATCGCGCACGGCTCACGAAGCTCGCTGATCCGCGGACCATCAACATGGACGAAGCCGAAGCGGATCGCCTCGTCGCCGCGTCGTTTCCAGTCTATTACATCACGGGCACGATTCACTCGCCCGAAACTGGTTCGCCGACCGCGTTGATGGAACTCGCCTACCGGCTCGTCGTCGACAACAGCCCGTACGTGAAGTTTATCCGCGATAATGTTTTGACATTGATCACGCCGGTGGTCGAAGTCGACGGCCGCAATCGCATGGTGGATGTTTACAACTGGCACCTCGCGCATCCGAATCAGAACTGGCCGGGCCTGGTTTACTGGGGCCACTACGTCGCGCACGACAACAACCGTGATGCCATCGGCCTGTCGCTGAAACTCACGCGCAACATCATGAACACCTATCTGGCGTGGAAACCGCAGGTGCTTCACGATCTGCACGAGTCGGTGCCGTATCTTTACGACAACACGATCGGCGATGGTCCATACAACGCATGGGTCGATCCGATCCTGACCGACGAATGGCAGATGATCGGCTGGAACAACGTTTCGGAGATGACGAAGTTTGGCATGCCGGGCGTGTTTGCACACGGCGACTTCGACACGTGGTCGCCCGGCTACCTGATGTTCATCGCCGCGACGCACAACGGTATCAGTCGTTTGTATGAAACGTTCGGCAACGGCGGCGCCGATACATTGGAGCGCACGTTGTCGCCGAGCGAGTATCAACGCACGTGGTACAAACAGAATCCACCGCTGCCGAAAGCGAAGTGGTCACAGCGAAACAACAACAACTACGAGCAGACTGCATTGCTGACGTCGCTCTACTATTTCGGCAACAACAGCAAGCTCTTTCTCAAGAACTTCTATCTCAAGAGCAAGCGCTCGATCGATAAACCGAAGAACGAAGGCCCCGCGGCTTACGTGCTGCCCGGCAATGATCCGCGGCCCGGCAATCAAGCGGAACTGCTCCGCACACTGCAAGCACAGGGCGTCGAGATCAGCAAAGCAACCGCGCCGTTTACAGTTACGCTGAAAAAGAAAGCCGGTGGCAATGGCGGCAATGCTGGTCGTCCGTCAGCGTCTGCGACTCCTCCACCGAAGACAGAAGATCGTACGTTCCCCGCGGGCAGTTACATCGTCCGCATGGACCAGCCCTACAGCCGCATTGCCGATGCGCTGTTGGACTATCAATACTGGGCGCCGAACGATCCGCAGCAGGATATTTACGACGACACGGCGTGGACGATGGGCGAGCTCGGGAATGTCGAAGTCGTGCGAGTTGTCGATGCGAAAGTGTTGACTGCGCCGATGGACCGTGTGACGGGCGAGGTGAGATCGCCGGGCGGTATCGCGAACGCCGGATCGGTTTACGTGATCAATCACAATGCTGACAACGTGCTTGTTACGCTGCGTTATCGTTTGAAAGACGTCGAGATGGACGCGGCGGAAGAGCCGTTCGAAGCCGGCGGTCACAAGTTCAATCGTGGCTCTTTCATCATTCGCAAAGCTAACGCTGACGACCTGCGTCGCGTCGCGAATGATCTTGGCATCCAGGTTTACGCGGTCGCGGATGCGCCGTCAGTGAAGACGCACCCGCTGCGCGCGCCGCGCATCGCGATGATGCACACGTGGCTGGGCACGCAGGATGAAGGCTGGTATCGCGTCGGTCTCGATCAGTTGCAGGTGCCTTTTGCGTATATCAGCACGCAGGATGTATCGCGCGAGCCGAACCTGAAGGCCAAGTACGACGTGATTCTGTTTGCGCCCGTCGGACGCGGTGCACAGGCGATCATCAACGGCCTGCCAATGTACGGTAATCCGCTGCCGTGGAAGAAAACGCAGCTCACGCCCAACCTCGGCCTCATCGATGAAACCGACGACATGCGGCCCGGACTCGGTTGGAATGGGTTGCAGAACCTGCAGAAGTTTGTGAAAGACGGTGGGCTGTTCATCACTGTCGACGACACGTCTGATTTCGCCGTGAATTACGGATTCACTGCGGGAGTTTCGGTGAATCGTTCGCAACGGCTGCGTGCAGTCGGCGACATACTGCGAATGAAGTCCGTAGATGCGGCCAGCCCGATCGCTTATGGCTACGGCGACTCGCTCGCGATGTATTGTTCGAATGGTCCAATCTTCAACATCAATAACGGCGTTGGCGGACGCGGTGGACGACCGGCGCCGCGTGCGACTGGTCGCGGCACTCCTGACGATCCTGACGTGCCGCAGGGACGACCGCAGGCAGAGATACCGGAGCCGCCGCCGCGCGCTGAACCGTGGGAAGCTCCGCCGGTGACAGACGAACAGCTACGCAACGCGATTGGTTTGATACCACCGAACCAGCGTCCGCGTGTGGTCCTGCGTTACGCGGACAGCCGCGATCTGTTTGTTTCGGGATTGCTCGATGGTGGCGATGAGATTGCGCAGCGCGCGGCGATCATTGATGTTCCGTCGGGCGCTGGTCACGTGGTGTTGTTCTCGACGAATCCGTTCTGGCGCGGGCAGACGAAGGGCAGCTACTTCCTTGTCTTCAATGCAATCCTGAACTGGGACAATCTCAACGCCGGCCGCAAACTGGCAGAGAAGTAGCCACAAAAAGCACAAGAGAAGCCCACAAAAGGCACAAAGGTACATAAACAGTTAGTCGCCTACTTTACTGTTTAGTACTTATGTGCCTTTTTGTGGGCTGCCTATGTGCTTTTTGTGGCTAGGCTTTTCTTTTTTTCGAAGATCGCGAATGTGGCGATGATCGTGGCGCCGGTCACGATGCCGAAGACGTACCACAGCCACGTCCAGCCAAAGTTTTCAGACGCGTACCAGATCATCGTCACGATCGACAGCAATAGAAAAACCGATCCCATCAGCGTCATGCCGCGAATGCGAAACATGATGCCGGCGAAGATACCTGCAAGCGCGAACGAGCCGAGTATCAACGGCAGCCAAGGCGAATGCGCGACGCCGTTGATGAAAATGTCCGCGGTCGATGAGATGTAGATCGTGATGAGCGACAGGTAGCGAATGCCCGTCATCTGATCCTCGGCGAGCTTGTCTTCGTTCAGGTACGCCGCTGCGAGCACAGAAAGCGCAACCGGCACAAGCCACAACTGCGGATGTTGCAGAAATCCATAATCCGCCGTGCGCTGAAACGCGTACCAGAGCCCTGCATTTCCCGCGAGCCCTGCTAACAGGCCGAAGCCAAACGAGCGCCGCAGGATCGACAACAGCCCATACAATCCGCCGACGATAAACAACAATACCGAGAAATCGACTGCCGACGACGCGATCCAGAACCCCAGCACCGGCAGCAGCGGCAGAAACGCGCCCGATCGTTGCAACGGCTTGGCTAAGACGAGCACTTGCGCGCGCCGCAGCGCCTCACTCGTCACAACGCCGAAGAACGAGATCGACATGATCACGAGCGGCCAATACCGTTCGATGAAACCAGTGAACAGCCACGGCATCGTCAGTCGCACGTGTAGAAACAGCAACGCAAGCATCATTTCCGCGACGTAGACGTAACGCGACCGGCCGCGTTCCGAGAGACTCAGCGGATCGTGATTCGGTGAGATTGCAAACAGGACGCAGAAGATCACGGATGCGAGCAGTGTGACGCCGACTGCGACAAGCGAGACCGGATGAATGAGCACTGCGCCGAAGTCGAGCTGATAACTGACCTCCGTGCCAAGACAGAAGAGAAGCGCGACAACGCCTGCGCCCAGCAACCACGGCACACACGCGCGCGCTGAGTAGGCCCACGCAGGAAAGAGTTTCCTGGCTTTGTCGAGCAGCAGCGCGTAAAGACCAGTTAGACCAAGTGTCGTCAGCATCACGATGACGCTGCGGTTTAGCCACGTGGCGTTCACACCCGGCGTTAGCCATGACCAACCAAAGAACGTGGCGCCGAGAACAAACGCAGCGATCCCAGCACGTCGCCAATGTCGAGCTCCTCTCCCTTCCGCGAGCATTCCAAATGTCAGAAACTGCGCAGCGAGCGCGAGCGCAGCAGGCCCGCGCAAATCGAAGTCAAAGAAACGCAGCGTCATCCACCCGCTGAGCGTCGCGATCGACAACACAGAGAAGATCGTGATACCTGCAAACCACGGAAGCTCCGTAGCATTCGGGCTGAGGCGTTCAGGCATGCCGAGTTGTTGTGCGAACGCGCTGATTCGTGCGCGCCAGTGCCAGGCGAGAGCGGTACACAAACTGTAAGCAGCCAGGACGATTGTTGCCGACCACGCCAACAACTCTGAGCTCAGCGACAATTGCTTGAGTGCGATGGCGGCGCCGATGAGTCCGAGCAGGTAAAGTCCTGCAACCGCACACTTCGCGTAACGATCCCACAAACACGCGGTCATCAATGTCACAACGGATCCGAAAGCCGGCCAGATCAGTTGCGGCGTGTGGAAGAAGAAGCTCCACACTACAACCAGCGCGAGCACGCCGAGCAGAAAGACGGCGAGGAGATTGTGAAATGAAAAGTAATAGCCGCGTGACGACTCCCGTTGTCGTGAACGCACATCCAGCCAAAGCCAGGTTAGACCAGCAAACGAGTTCGCTATGATGTTGACGAGCAGAAACTCGCTGAGACGAAAATTGTCCTGCGCGATCAGCAACCACCAGAGCGTGGTTGAGGCGCCGAACAGCAGACCTGCCGCGAAGATGTAATCGCGCGCTGTTGTCCTCAGGTTCAGTGCCACGAAAAGCGCGGTAGTCGCGAGCATCGGTCCGATGGACCACCACCTGCTGAATGTTCCGTCGTCGAACAATCCTTGCAAGCTCAGAAGCACGGCCACGCCACCGGCGATTGCGGACGAGTCTCTTGCTGTCGCTCGCCAGCGAGTGCCGGCCAGTTCCGCGGCGCCGAACATCAACCAGGCCGTTCCCGCGATGCACACCGTCAATAAATGCTGACCTGTCCACGTACTAATCGCTGCAAAGTCGAAAGCGATCAGGCTGCTAACGGCAACAAAAACAACCGCCAGTGCCCATGGCGAAAACCTGATCATCCGCGTGGCTACCAACGCCGCCGCAGCAATCGTGATCGATGCGAGACTCAACCAACCGAGTGGGCCACCGACTGCGACCGTGCCCATTCCGGCCTCACCAAACAGCATGAGAGGACACAGTGCCGGCAGAAACAGAGCGACGCACAAACTGATCGCCAGCCACAGCTGCAGCTTCAGCAAATTGTCGCCGATGCGCTGACCGCGCTGGTCCAGCGCACGCTGCCAGCGCCCGCGCGTGCTGAGCCACGGGAGCAAGTACACCGCGAGCGTGATCACGTTCAGTTGCACAACCCGAACCAGGGCCACGCGATCCATCAAGCCCCGGCCGGCATCGATTGAGAGCACAAACGCGATCGTCACTGTCAGATTGAAGAAAGCGCCCGCAAACAAGGCTAAACTCGGCATGCGTTCGCGCACTGCATAGCCAACCAGCACGAGCGCCGTCACGACGAGCGGCACGCCACAAAGAAAATCATTATGGTTTTGAATCGGCAAATAAAAGATGGCGCGCAAGGCAGGAATGCTGGTCAGTATCAACACCGGCACGATCGTCAGCAGGAACAGCAGTCGCCGTGCTTCCTCGACGAACTCGTCAGGCGGAGTCCATCCCAGTCGTTTTGCTATCGCGTCGCGTGACCAGACCGTTATCGAAACAAGGAGCAGAAACGTTGCTGCCAGCCAGGACCACGCTGTCGCTGTCGCGATCCGGCTCTCGAATCGTCCGGCGAGCAAGGGGATCGTCCCCGCGAGTACGGTCATCGCACCGAGCAAATACGTACCGTGCCGTCGTTGCCAAAACGTCGCGAGCATCGCGATGAGCAACAGGCCAAACACGATCCACGAACCGAGGCCGAGCGCTTCAGCGTGTGGAAAGCCTGCGAGGTTGAAGCCCTCATAGCTCGAGTGGAGCGCGGCCAGTTCCTGTATCAAACCCGAAACCGACCCGTAAAATGCAAGTAACAGGAAAGCCGGCAGCAACGCCCACAACACGATCCGGTCCACCGCGTATTTCGCGTCGAGCAATCGCGATGCATCCGCCCACCAACTCGGCGTCATTGTAGGGGTGGCCCTCTGTGGCCACCCCTGTTCGGCATCACGCAGGCCTCGCAGCGCCAGCCAAGTCAGGCAAAACAGCGCGAGCATCGTTCCCTGGATCTGTAGAGCTGCCGGATGGAGGAATGCGTGCGGCAAGTAGGAATACCACTCGTAGCCCTGTAACACCGCTTTCACCGTCAAGACGAGTGCACACAACAACGCAATCTGGAACGAGCTGAAGATGAACCGTCGACGATTGAGCCAGAGCAGCAGCAACAGAATGCCTGCTATCCAAAACACTCGCTGCGCCTGCATCCACGTGATGGTCCACGTGTTCGCCTGAAACAGACACACGACGCCGAGCACGATCGCGATCAGCGCGCTGTAGTTGAGTACGGAGAAAACCCTGGCACGCTCGTACCTGGAACTGACTATCGCCGCGAGCGCGCAAATCGTCGCGTGCGCAAAGAACGCGGTCTGCCATGGAAACGCAAATGCGGCCGGCGCGAAGTTAAGCGCGAGCGCGATCAGCCACAGCGCCGATCCGGCCCACGTGAATGCGACAGCCTGGCGCCGCCACGCAAGCCAGAACGCTCCGAGCGCATAAAGCCCGTAAACGATCCAGAGCGAGTACTGATCGAGGAATTCGATCCCGAAACCCGTCACGAGCAGCAAACTCACAAACGCCGTGATCGACGCCGCCGCTAAGTAGGAAAGTGATGACGCAGCGGGGGCAAGCCCCTCTTCCCGGCTTGTTCTACTCTTCAACCACTCCGATGCGACCACGAAGAGCGCAACCGCGCCCACGAGCGCCTGCCCGCTGCGAACCGAAAGACTGACTTCGAGCAACGACATCACGCGCAGGTTCTCCCACGTGATATCGCCCGCGACAACGTGAAACGTAACGACGTACGCCAGCGCGAAACAGAGCGCCGCGATCACGTGTGCGATTGGCAACTCCAGCGCGACCGCGAGCGCCGTGAGAATCGCGAAGTTGAGCAGTGCAGCCGGAACGATGCTCGCCGGGTTGGGCCAGGCGAGTAACATCCCCGCCAGCGCGATCATCAACCCGAGAATTCCGAGTGCCGTGCCGGCAGTTCGCGACGCGACGAGTTGTTTGTTATTGATCTTCCGGAAAAGGATCGTTCCAGTGGCGAGCATCGGCACGCCCCAAAGCGTTACGAGCGGCGCGAGGTACATCATCGACATCGCGATTGGGCCAGACTTGTAGAGCAACAGTGCAAACGGCAAGAGTGCCGCGAAGCTCATTGTGCCAAGCGCCGTGAACACAGTCGTCGTTTCCGTCTCGTCGATCTGCCGGTCGTGCAGCACCACGCGCAACGCGAGTCCGACTGTCGTGACGTAACACGCGACCGGAAATCCGCCGAGAAAGGTCATCAGCCACGGTGAAGCATCGAGCGATGCGAAGTGTCGGACGAGTAATTGTCCGGCAGACGATCCGAGCACGCCCGCGGACAGGATGTGCGCGCAACCGGGCGTGATAACGCGACCGGCGAAGTAAACAAGACAGAGAAAGATTGCGGGCGCGGCGAGTTCACTGGCGATGACGAGCGTGCCTGAAGTA
>DATNDM010000052.1:0-2044 GCA_035553235.1 Pyrinomonadaceae bacterium
ATCTGATTCAGATCTGCGCTTATCTGCGTAATCTGCGGCTCTTTTCTTTTTTGTTATAATTTTGCGTACTGATGATTCGCATCGAAGACATCGTTGAGAAGGTTGCTCACAACCACGCGCAGGCAGATCTCGATCTGCTGCGCCGCGCGTACCTGTTTTCCGCTAAAGAACACAAGGGTCAGAAGCGCGCTTCGGGTGAGTCGTACCTCGTGCATCCGCTCGAGGTCGCCAACATTCTAGCGGACATGAAACTCGACGAAGTCTCAGTCGCCACCGGACTGCTGCACGACGTCGTCGAAGACACACTCGTCGATCTCGACACGATTCGCCGCTACTTCGGCGAAGAGATCACACATCTCGTTGACGGTCTCACAAAGATCGCGCAGATCAGCAACATCTCACGTGAAGAGCAACAGGCGGAGAACGTACGCAAGATGTTGCTCGCGATGGTCGACGATGTCCGCGTCGTGCTCGTCAAGCTGGCCGACCGTCTCCACAACATGCGTACGTTGCAGTATCTGAATCCGGAAAAGCGCAAGCGCATCGCGCAGGAAACGATGGACATCTTCGCGCCCATCGCGCACCGGCTTGGTATGGGTAAGTTGCGCGGCGAGCTCGAGGATCTCGCGTTTCGACATCTGCATCCCGAAGACTATCGCGAACTCGCCGAACAGCTTGAAAAGCGACGTCCCGAAAACGAAGCGTTTTTGAAAAACGCCACCGGCCGTATCGAGGAGAAGATGAACGAAGCGCAGGTGCCGTTCGTGCTCGTCGAAGGACGTGTCAAGCGCCTCTACTCGATCTGGAAAAAGCTGCGCGCGCAGAAGATCGGCCTGGACCAGGTTTACGATCTCGTCGCCGCGCGAATCATCACGCCGAACGAGATCCGTCACTGTTACGCAGCCCTCGGGGTCGTTCATCACAACTGGAAACCAGTGCCGGGCCGTATCAAAGACTGGATCGCGACGCCGCGCGACAATCTGTACCAGTCGCTGCACACTTCAGTGATCGGTTCCAACGGGCAGTCGTTCGAGGTCCAGATTCGGACTGAAGAAATGCACCACGTTGCGGAAGAAGGCGTGGCCGCTCACTGGAAATACAAGGAAGGGAAGCGCGGCGCGCGCGACGATGATCAGGCGCTGCAAGCTTTGCGCTCGCTCGTGGAATGGACGCAGGAAGTAAAAGATTCGAAAGACTTCCTCGACTCGCTCAAACTCGATCTCTATCCGAAAGATGTTTACGCGTTCACACCGATGGGCAAGGTCATTCAGTTGCCCCGTGGCGCGACGCCGGTGGACTTTGCCTACATGATCCACTCCGAAGTTGGTAATACGTGCACCGGCGCTCGCATCAACGGACGCATCGTGCCGCTGCGGAGTCAGATTCAGAATGGCGACGTCGTGGAGATCATCACTTCGGCGAATTCGCATCCTTCGCGGGATTGGTTGAACTTCATCGTCACCTCGCGCGCGCGCAATCGCGTGCGTCACTGGGTGGCCGAACAACAGCGTGCCGAGTCGATCGACATCGGTCGCAAGCTCTTCGAGAAAGAAGCTTCGCGTTTTCAATTGTCTCCGAAGAAGCTGCTGAGCGATACCGACAAGGACATGAAGCGAGTTGCCAGCGACTACGGTTACGGTCGCGTCGACGATCTACTCGCCGGCATCGGTTACGGCAAACTCGTGCCGCGGAACGTCATCGCGAAGTATCTTGGACCAGAACAGTTCGAACAGCTTGATAAACAGAAAGAGTCACGGCTCAGAAGTGGGGTGCGCGCTGTCAAACGTCTGATCCGTCTCGGCGACGATTCGATCGTCGTGCGCGGCATTGACGACTTGATGGTGACGCGCGCTCGTTGCTGCAATCCACTTCATGGCGAGGAGATCATCGGTTACGTGACTCGCGGCAAAGGCGTGGCCGTGCACACGACGCGCTGTAAGAACGTCATGCAGTTGATGGTGAATCGCGAGCGCATCGTCGACGTCGAATGGGCGGGTCGTCCGGAGAAAACGGCTTATGCGGTCAAGCTGCTCGCGATCACCGA
>DATNDM010000053.1:0-3287 GCA_035553235.1 Pyrinomonadaceae bacterium
GATTGGCAATTCGTTGATTGAGGTTTGGTTGATATTAGTCGAGAAGTCTTGCTGCGTCGTGTTGATTACCGGCGCCTCAGCACTGACATCGACTGTACCAGTTACCTGACCAAGATTGAGGGAGACTTCGAGAGTCGTCTCACGGCCGACTTCGACCACGACGTTTTCATTCGTGCTCGGAGCGAATCCGGACGCGTTTACCGTCACGGCATAAACACCGGGTTGCAGGTTCGCGACTTTGAAACGCCCGGTGTCGTCAGTCGTGGCCGTATCTTCGCGATTCGTGCCGACGTTTCGGACGCTCACAGCGGCGCCGGAGACGACTTCTTTATTCGGATTGGAGACAACGCCGCCGATCGAGCCGGTGGTGGTCGATTGCCCCAACGCTATCGCGCTGAAGGCAAAGACCAACAGGCTAACAAACAAAATCTTTACGGTTTTCGACATACAAGGGAACTCCTTGGGCATGAGTTTGACAGTTAAAGGCCTCTCGGTCGCGCGAGCCGAGCCGGTGAATTTCCTGGGAATGAAAGCACCTGAAAATCAAATCAAGAAGGATTTTGAAAGCTATCCCACGTAGAGGCTTAGCGTTCAGCGAAAATCCGCAATCGTTGTGCCGGATAGAAGCTGCACCTGTTCCGGCAGACGAAGCTGATGCGTGCCAATTAGTTAACTCCGTGACGCAGATCAACCCCGCGTCGGGAGTCGCCAAGAATTTGGATCGAATCCTAAAATCAGGAAAATTCGGTTTCTCTCTGCGCAACCTCTGCGTGCTCTGCGACTTTGCGGTTTACCGGCTCTTCTTTACCGCAGAGACGCAGAGCACGCAGCGGTTGCGCAGAGAAGAAGCTTACACACGCTCGACGATCATCGCGATGCCCTGACCCCCACCGATACAGGCCGTCGCAAGACCATAACGCTTATTCCGACGGTGAAGCTCGTGCAGCACCGTCAAAACGAGCCGCGTTCCCGTCGCGCCGAGTGGATGACCGAGCGCAATCGCGCCGCCGTTGACGTTCGTACGACTCCGATCAAGGCCCAACTCTTTTTCCACAGCCAGATACTGCGCCGCAAACGCCTCGTTAACCTCGATAAGATCGATGTCGTTCAGCGACAGCCCCGCTTTTTCGAGCGCGAGGCGCGTCGCGGGAACTGGTCCGATGCCCATGATCTCCGGCTCAACACCGGCGTAAGCCCAGCTAACGATCCGGCCCATCGGTTTGAGATCTTTTTGCTTCACAAATTCCTCGCCGGCGATCACGAGTGCCGCGGCGCCATCGACGATGCCTGAAGCATTACCCGCAGTGACAAACCCGTCCTGCGCAAATGCGGGTTTGAGTTTCGCCAAACCTTCGAGCGTCGTCTCCGGACGCGGATGATCGTCGTCGGTGACCTTCGTTGTTCCCTTGCGCGACTTTACGTCAACCGGAACGATCTCTTCAGCAAAGAAGCCGGCGTCTTTCGCGCGCTTCGCTTCCTGCTGCGATCGCAACGCATACTTGTCCTGCTCCTCGCGCGGGATCTCGAATTTACGCGCGAGGTTTTCCGCAGTACCGGCCATCGGCGTGTTGCAGTACGTGTCGAGCAGCGCAACCATCAGGCTGTCTTCGAGTTTTCCCTGGCCGAGTGCGAAACCGGAGCGTGCGCCGCGAATAACGTGCGGCGCCTGCGACATCGATTCCATGCCGCCGACGAGACACGTTTGCGCTTCGCCGAGTTGAATCATCTGCGCGCCCGACACGATCGATTGAACGCCGCTGCCGCAGAGTCGATTGACTGTCAACGCCGGGCGATCGAAAGGCACGCCGGCTTTAAGTGCGACGTGGCGTGCGCCGTAAATGGCGTCGCCCGAAGTTTGTAGTGCGTTGCCGATGATTGTGTGATCGATTTCTTCGGGCGCAACGCCGGTGGCTTCAAACGCGCCGCGCGCCGCGACCGCGCCCAGATCGATTGCTGAAATATCCTTCAAGACGCCGACATATTCGCCCATCGGCGTCCGCTTGCCACCCAGTATGAAAACTTCCTTACTCATGTCTTACATCCTCTGTTACGAATTCCCGCTGCAAAGAAACCGTAAAGGTTAACACAGGCCACGAAAGGCCTCAAAGCCGTCCACAGATTACGCAGATCCTTTGAACATTCTGCGTAATCTGTGGACGGCTTGTTTGCGGCTAGGCTCTAAATCTATGTGCCTCGACGTAGCGGTGCAGCAGTTCTTCGAGAAAGCCTTCGTAGGTAAACGTCGCGAGGTTGTAGGTGGGTCGAAGCTTGTAAAGAATCGGGAGTGAAACTCTCCACGCCATCCACTGTCGCACCATATCTGTCAAATCCCAACGACGCCGCAGGAAAGTCTCAACGACCTGAATTTCCGACTCAGTCAAACTGCTGATGCTCGCGGTGAAATCAACCGGTACGAAAGATCGACGCATCGCCGGATCGCTCACCGGCGTCGCAAACACGTTTCCGAAATCAGGCGCTTCAGCTTCACGTTCGCGCACGACAACGGTGCCGCCCACCATGTCGCCGATGCGCTGATCGCGCGTTGAAGCAAAGACCGCAACGAGCCCGATCGAATACGATCCCATCGGAAACATGTCGACCGGTCGCAGCAGGTTTCGGACAGATGCTTCCCAGAATGTGATTGGCCGTCCATCCTCGCGAATGACTCGCAACTTCAGCCAACGTTTGCCCGGCGTTTGTCCACTCCAGATCCACTCGAAGAACGTGAAGTAACCGGCGAACACCAGAAACAGCATGATGATCATCAGGGCGATGACCCACTTCGGCGCGCTCGTAAACGTTTGCTCGAAAAACGAAAAACTCGAAACAATCAAAGCGGAGATGCCGATGAGCGACAGCGCCACCGCCTGAATCGCATGATCGATCGCGCACGCGAGAAAACGGTTCCCAATCGACGCCAGCCCGAAGTGTAACGGCACCCGCTCCGGCGTCTCGATAACTAAAACTTCCTCAGTCGCCAATGTCGCTGACATATCTTTAACCGCGGATTTTTCTGATCTGCGTTCATCCGCGTTCATCCGCGGCTTAATTTCCTCTGACGCGAACAAACCTACGCTTCCCCACCTGCACCAACACGGCATGATCCGCACTGATCCCAACCTCGAAATCAGTCTGCGTCCTTCGCTCACCATCAACATAAACACCACCCTGCTCGATCACCCGCCGCGCCTCCGCCATCGACTGCACCAGCCCCAGCTCGACCAGCAGCTTCGGCAACTTCCACGCCCCTGACGTTAACGTTCGCTCCTCGACGTCCTCCGGCGCCT
>DATNDM010000054.1:0-3302 GCA_035553235.1 Pyrinomonadaceae bacterium
CAACCGGTTCGAAATCGGTTACCACGTTGCCTTTGATCTTGGAATCGATCAGCGTGCGCAGCGCGTTGTAGTAATTGTCTTCAGTGTCGATCTCGGAGAGCGTGGTCGTCATCTCCTGAACCAATGTGGTCGCGAGTTTTAATTCATTCTTGTTCAACTTCTGCGCGTCGAGTTTCTGGACGCTTTCGAGATCCGGAACATCTTCCATCTTCCGCAGTTCGTGCGGATAATGAAGTTTCTGCAGCACTAGTCCGTCCTGATGCGGAAACACAGCCACCAGATCTTCACGATCTCTCAGGACGACTTTACCGACCGCCACCTTGCCCGTTTGCTTCATCACTTCACGCAACAGTGCGTAAGGCTTTTCTGAAACTGCGCCATCAGGACCAGCAAAGTATGGCGCATCGTAAAACGTGCTTGGTATATCTTCGCGATTGACGAAGCCGACGATGTCTACGGCTTTGGTGGTCTTGATCTTGATCTTGGCGACGTCGTCCGGTTCGACAATCGCGTAACGATCCGGCTCGTACTGGTAGCCTTTCGTGATCTGATCGTTAGTGACGACCTGGTTACACTTCTTGCAACGCTTGTCGTAGCCGATTGGACCAAAGTCTTCGCGGTGCAGTTGGTTGAACTGAATCTTCTCGCTGGTCTCGATGGCGTTGTAGATGCGAACGGGGATCGCAACCAGCAAAAATCGTATGTGGCCTTTCCAGATTGAGCGCATATCAGCCTCTCCTCAGGGCGGATTATGCCACGAAAATCTTCGTTTTCCACAGATTTGTGTAGATCGAGGTAAGCGTATTTACATGGAGTGAAGCAGCGCGTTGCGCATCGCTCCCGCCGATTGCCACCGCTGTGCAGGATCCTTTGCAAGCGCGCGGTCGATGATTTCGCATACTGGTCGGGGGATGTTTGGGGCTCGTTGGCACAGAGGGACTGCAGGCTGTTCGAAGATGGCGCGAATCGTGTCGTTGACGCTGCTGCTCTTACTCAAGTCGAGCGCGAGCGAGCCGGTTAACAAGCTGTAAGCCGTCATGCCGACGGCGTAAATGTCTGACTGCGGTTTCACGTCGCGGAAATTTCGCAGCTGTTCGGGAGGCATGTATGCGAGCGTACCAGCCATCTCGCCCGCCATCGTCACCCCGCTCATCCCGGAATTAGAAAAACTCTTCGCCAGACCAAAGTCGGTCAACTTCGCGACGAAGTTCGGCGACTGGCCGGCGACGAGAATGTTCTGGTCCTTGAAGTCACGATGGATGTAGCCCTGCGCGTGCGCGAACGCGAGTGCGTCGAGCGACTGCGAGATGATCGAGATGCCGTCTTCGTAAGAGAGTTGCCCACCGTTCTTCTCGGCGAGTTTGCAGGCATCAGCGCCATCGACGAATTCGGTGACGAGATAAACGACACCATTGTGCGTACCGCGATCGATAAACTCGACGATGTTCTTATGCTTCAGCGCCGCAGCCACGTCGATCTCACGCATGAAGCGTTTCAGTGCCTTGTCGCTGACGGCGAACTCAGGCAGTAATGTCTTGATCGCAACTGCGCGGCCGGTATTCTGCTCGCGGCCGAGCATTACGCAACCCATGCCACCGCGTCCCAGCAGCTTCACCATTTCGTAACCCGGTATTGCTTGTGGCGAACGCTTGAATTCGATCCGACAGTCTTCACAAAGAAACGTCAGGTGTTCATCCGGCGCGGACGCCTGCGCCTGCTCGCGTCTGCCGCAATTAACACATTCGACCATTACGACCACCGGTTTCTTTGGCACTGCGGCATCCTGCGTCGTCTCCGAGAGATCATTCGACGTAGTCGTCACTTCAACGACGAGAACAGTTTCACCACACTGAATCAGATCACCATTATTCAGATAAGCATTTTGCACCCGACGACCGTTGAGAAAAGTCCCATTCGTCGATCCGAGATCGCGCAAGTGTGAGTGCGGCGGATTCATCTCGAGCAGGCAATGATTACGCGAGAAGTAGCGATCGTGTGGCAGGCAGAGATGCGCTTCAGGATTGCGGCCAATAAGGAACGTGTCGTGCTGAGTGAACGAAAAGATGCGGCCTTTGTACGGGCCGGATGTGACTTTCAGATTGACTTGCATCGAGGGTTAGCGATTGATACTCAGATCGTCAAACGCTACTTCGTGAACGTCGCTGGTGTAGAGACCTGCGCGGCCCTTCCGGTAATTTTCCGTGTCGTTGATCTTAGTCAGAAACTGCCCGTTCGCGTAAAACGACAACTCGGTGCCACGAATCCGCACTTCCAGCAGGTTCGGCGCACTGCCGGAACGAAGCGCGCTCGACTTCGTCTTCGTCACAACTGACGACTGCACGCCATCCTTGTGTTTGATGACCTCATACTCCGGTTCGTCTGACGGGTAGATCAGCAACGCATAATCTTCGAGCTGCTTTGCTTTCGACTGCGCGCAATGGACCATCAAGCCGAATCCCGCTGAAGGCACGCCGCCGTCCACGCTGCGAGCGGTGATTTTCACGGTTGCATTTTCAGTGTTGTATTCGTCTGACGGCGCGTACATCACCACGAACGTCTTTTCGCGCGAACTCATGTGATACTCGCCGTCGGCGTACCAGATACGGCCGTACTGCGACACTCCGGTGCCCCATTTCTGCTGGCTGAAATCGTCGACCAGCGAGTTTGGGACCGTAGCGTTGGCATTCGCGTTCGCGTTTGTATTCGCAACGTTCGAGTTTGCGTTGACGTTGGCGATGCGGTTTTCGTTACGCGTGTTCGTGTTCAGATTGGACGTGTTGGTGTTTGAACTCATGCTCGCCAACGCGATGATCATTACCACGATGCCGATACCGATGATGAACAGTGCGGCCAGTCCGCCGAGTACCCACCACACTGCGTTCGACTTTTTAGGTGGAGGTGCGCTTGGCGGTGGCGGCGTCCACTGTTGGGGCGGCGGCGGTGGTGGCGGCGTGGTCGTCGGTCGCGGCGTGACGACTTGTGGTTGCGGACGATAGATCTCAGTTGGTGGAGGTTCGGCGGTGTCCCTCCCACCGGGATAACGAATCGTGGCGTTTGGATCGAGGTCGGCAGCCAGCGGACTCCCATCCTCCAAACAAAAGTTCAGGGACGGATCGGTGTAGGTACGATTGCAGGTAGGGCAGCGCTTCATCTTGTTGAGAGCTCAAGCGGCCTTGCGCGAAAAGTGGTTTTTACAACTCTTTGAAGTCTTCTCTGCGATCTCTGCGTATCTCGTGATCTCTGCGTAACTTTAGTCGCGAGAAATTTTTAACGCAGAGATCACAGAGATACGCAGAGATCGC
>DATNDM010000055.1:0-6127 GCA_035553235.1 Pyrinomonadaceae bacterium
CGCAAAGTTAACGCAAAGGCGAGAAGGAGAAGTTTAGTTCCTTTGCGTCTTTGCGTTAACTTTGCGTCTTTGCGTTAACTTTTCAGCAACGGTCGCGCATCGTCGGCGCGAACGAAGGCGGGAAATTCGCGGTGAGTGCTCATCAGGAACGCGTTTGAGCTCGCTTGCAGCGCGTTGCCGTGCGTCGCGCGGAGACGCACGAAGCGGCCAAATGCCGTCCAGCCGTAGTAGTAACCGTCGTTCAGACTGAGCAGGATGTCGGCAGTGTGTTTCACGCGCGGAGTGAACAGCGACTTGTAGATGTTCGCGACCGCGTTCGGATAACGATGCGCGGCCGTGCGCTCAAACCAGGTTGCGTCAGTCGCGAAACTGTCGCCGAAAGAAGCGAGCTGAAGCGGATCACCGGTCACGATCACGTAACGATAACTGTCGCTTGCCGGCTCGTATTCGATGCGTGCCTGCCCGCGTGCACTCTCGACAACGACAGCCGCTGAATCTTTGTAGACAGCGAAATCGATACCAGTCACTTCCACGCTCGCACGCGCCACTTCAGGAATCACATCGTTGTCGCAATAAACCGCGGCGTAACTGCAAAGACCAAACGCCGGAATCACAACCTTGAAGCCTCTGCGCCGCAGAGTCGATAAGAGTGGGACGCGCCGGTTCTCCTCGAGATTCATGCCGTGATCGGAAAACATCACAATCTCCGTTTCATCACCACAGTAACTGCGTATCTCTTTAAGAATCTTGTCGAGCGATTCGAGCGCGACCGCGAGACGCGCCGGCCCCTGCGCGTGCAGCAAACCATCGGTCGCTTTCAGAAACGCGAAGTAGTCGCGCTCCGGCGGCGCAGCTCTGAAGCGTTCGCGAAACCGTTGCATGTCGGCACGCCAGACTTTTTCCGACGCAACGTAGATGAGAAACTCAAACGGCAGCGGCTCCTGGTAATCGAGCTCTTCCATGTACGACGAGGGAACTTTGTCAGGCGTGCGACGACCGAGATATTTCCCGATCCCACCACGCAACTCGCGCGCGTTGCGATCGAAGTAAAGACTCTCATAACCGGCGGGCGGCGTCGCTCCGAGCATCGCCGAGAGCGCTACATTCGTCATCGTTGGAAACGGAGACAGCAGGCGCGTGGGTGCTTTGAAACTGTCGAATAATCCACGACCACGCTCCTGCTCGATCAGCTTGTGAGGAACTCCGTCGAGACAGAGCAACAAACGTCGCGGACGTATAACTGACATCTGCGTAATCTGTGGATAAGAGTCTAACTATTGCTCAGCATCAAGCTTCATCTGCTCGACCTTGTACGCCTGTCGCAACCCTCGCTTCGCTTCATCGTGCGCGTCGTAAACATTCGGACGCGCCAGCACTTCCTTGTACTGCGCCACCGCTTCGTCACGCTTGCCGGCCACGTCGTACGAGCGCGCCGCGTAAAGATGCGCCATCGTAATCAGCCCCGGCTCTGCGCGCTCGACCTTCGTCGCCGCGAGAAACGCCTTCGCCGCACGGTCGTGATAACCCGCAATCGCCAACGCCTCGCCATACTTGAAATGGATCAGGTCAAGCGAACGCGCCGCAGTGTCGCGCACATTTCGATCGCGCAGCAACTCATCAAACGTCGCAAACGCTTCCTTCTCGGCCTGCACCGCGCCCGCGAGATCTTTTTCTTTCCGCTTCACTCCCGCGAGCGAAACCAACGCATCAGCGGTCTCCAGTCTCAACAGATAATTTCGCGGATACTTCGCACTCAACTCGCGCGCCAGATTGACCACCTCAGCAAACCGCTTCTCACGCGTGTAGAGCAAAATCAACACGGTCTTCGCATCGTCCTGCGACCAGCGGCCTTCCTTCGCAACCTGCTCGAGCATCGCGAGCCCCCGCTTTTTCGAGCCACGATAACCCGTCGCGCCCGCAAGTATCTTCACCGGCAGCGGCAATGATCCGACCACATATTCGTAAAGCCCGATCGTGATCTGCGCGTCGATGTATTTCGGATCGAGCTTCAACACTTCGCGATGATGGTCGACAGCGTCGTTGCCGTCGCGCAACGCAGCGAAGTGCCGTCGCTCGACCGCTTCTTCAAACGACGCTTTCAGTCCTTCGGTGTTGGCGAGGAAATCGAGCGCCTCGATGTTTTTGGGTTCTTGTTTGAGTTTGGCTTCAGCCAGACGTTTCGCTTCGCGCGTGAGGTTGCGAAACTCCGTCACGATGTTTGGATCGACTTTGTCATCGCCGTTTGTGTAAAACGATTCAGAGCTGTAGAGCGACACCTGCAAGCGTCGCGACTCGTAGAGCGTTTTGATCCAGAGTCGCGCCGCCAGCAGTTGATAACCGCCCGGATGATTTGGGTAGAGTTTGACGATCTCGTTGAAGTCACGCTGTGCTTTGTCGTAGTCGATGTTGTAAAGCGCGTCGAGCCCACTGCGCCGCAACTCGTCGAACCGCGTGCGCTCCGTATCACTGAGCCAGGCCGTCTGTTGGGCGTATACCGCCACCGCACTCAACAACATCACAACGATGACCGCAAAGTTCCTCAACGCACTCTCCCTCCCACAACGAAATCCGCCTTTTCAATCCGTACTATCCGCGGTTAAAGATTCGATGTACTTCACGCCTGACCCCGTATTGAACAAGACCACACGTTCATGCTTATGAATCTCACCCGACGCCAGCAACTGCTTCAGAGCGGGCAAACACGCCGCACCTTCCGGCGCGCAAAAAATCCCTTCAACCGAACCAATCTCGCGCACTGCCGCAATCAACTCTTCATCAGTCACCGAAATCGCCGTCCCGCCCGACGCTCGCAACGCATCGAGTATCAGAAAGTCGCCAATCGCTTTCGGCACACGCAAACCTGACGCTGTCGTCGCCGCATTCGGAAACTCATCCGCGAAGCGGTTCCCTTCTTCAAACGCCCGCACGATCGGCGCGCAGCCTTCAGCCTGCACCGTCACCATGCGCGGACGCTTGCCGCGGATCCAACCCATGCGCTCCATCTCGTCGAACGCTTTCCACATTCCGATCAAACCGGTACCGCCGCCCGTCGGGTAAATAATTACGTCGGGCAAGCGCCACTCCATCTGCTCGGCGAGCTCGTATCCAAGCGTCTTCTTTCCTTCGACGCGATAAGGTTCTTTCAATGTCGAGACGTCGAACCAACCTTCCTTTTCCTTTCGCCGCGCGACCTCTGCACCGCAGTCAGTGATTAGACCATCCATCAAGGTCACGTGAGCGCCGGTTTGTTCGCACTCGACCACGTTGGCCCGCGGTGTGTCGCGCGGCATGAAGATGTACGACTTAAGCCCCGCGCGAGCAGCATAGGCCGCCAGTGCGCCGGCAGCATTTCCGGCGGAAGGAACGGCGAGCTTTTTGGCGCCGAGTTCTTTCGCCATCGAGACGGCCGTAGCCATGCCGCGTGCTTTGAAACTCTGAGTCGGGTTCTGTGATTCATCTTTAATGAACAAATCCTGAATACCGACGCGCCGGGCCAACCGATTCGCGCGCAACAGCGGCGTCCAACCTTCGCCGAACGAAACGATGTGGTTGTCGTTTTCGAGGGGAAGCACTTCGCGATAACGCCAGAGATCGGGGCGTCTCGACGGGAGCGTCTCCTTCCTCAAAGTCACTGCCGCGCGCTCTAAATCGTAGCGAACCAGCAAAGGTTTACCGCAGGCAGTGCAAACGTTGTGCAACCGATGTGCCTCGTGTTCGAGGCCACACAGGCCACATTCAAGATGAGTGACATTCATTGACTAGATTCCTTAATTACTGGGCTAAATTTCGGGAGAACAGCGGTAAGTATGCGCTAGAAATGAGAATTACAGGTAATGCGGCGTGTTAAGTGAGGATTGTAGCGAGAGCAAGAGGTTTGCGGCAGTTGCAACAAACCTCTTGCACTGAAGTCCAAAGTTTAATTAGCCACGAAAAGGCACAAAAAGCACATAAAAAGCGGGAGCAAACACCCTCTTGCTTTTATGTGCTTTTTATGCCTTTTCGTGGCTAATAAGTTTCAGTGTTTCTCGTCGCCGCTGTTGCCATTGATCTGGCTGCGGATTTCGCCACCGGGCCATCTGGTGCTGTGAACGTTTACGTAAGTGGCGCCCGCACGAATCGCCTGGATCAGCTCCGCAAACTCTCCGGCGCTGATGCCGCGCTCATTCGCGAGGTTAGTAACATCCGTGGCCGTGATGGTGCCTGATATCGTGGCGGGCGGGGCCGGACACGGCTGGGTGCCGGCTGGTCCATTCCCCAGGTTGGTGCAGAGAAACACGCTGATCGGACCAGTCACAGACTTTTGTCCGAAGTGGATATGCGACTGCTGAACAGCGCCTTCAAGATCGGCGTAACTAAGTTCCCAGTCGATGCGGGTCTCATCGTTGCTGATACGAGCTTTGAAGGTTCCGTTACCAGTGGTCGAAACCGCTGACGGGGTCTCCTCGTAGCCGGTCAAAATCTCGCTGATTCTTTTGAAGCCCTGCGCATAAGCAAACGAGCAGGCCGACACCAGCGCAATCACTGCCAGAGATATTCCTAGTCTTCGCATCCCTTTTCCTCCAGATTCTGTTGTATGGGGGGCGCGCATAATATCATCAAACACACCTACAAAGAAGCGCTTTTCGAGTTCAGTCACAATTCATTTTTTGTGCTTTTAGCGCCTTTTGTGTACCTTGTTGTTTCCTTATGCCGATAAATTTGCTCGCGCTCGATCTGGACGGAACTCTGCTCGATCCTCAGGGTCGTATTTCTGAACGCAATCGAACCGCGATAGAGAATGCGCGCGGCCAAGGCGTGCACGTGGCGCTGGTGACGGGCAGGCGCTTTCGTGATTCGCGTCCCGTTGCGCTGGAGCTTGGTCTCGACGTGCCGCTGATTTCACATAACGGCGCGTTGACCAAACATGCCGCGACACTGCAAACAGTTTCCGTGTTGCCGTTGCCGGTCGACGCCGCGCGTGAAGCGTTACAGATCGGACGAAGAGCGAACTCCGACGCGCTGTTGAGCGACGATCACGAAGGTCTCGGCGTCCTTGTTTACGATCACATTCGTGGCGGCAATACCGCCGTTCACAAGTACATCGCCTGGGCCAGGCGAATTCACGGCGAAGAAGGCGCGAATGCGATCCAGCAAGTCGCTTCGCTCGAAGACTATCTGGACCACGATCCGATTCATCTTTCGTTTTCCGGCAGCTGCGCGGAGATGGACCAGCTCGAAGAGACACTCAAGACAGAGCTCGACTCAACTGTAAAAATTCTCAGCACGATATATCTCGAGCAGGACTTCACGCTCATCGACATCGTCAATCCAGCAGCGTCGAAAGGCGCGGGCGTCGCGGCCGCCGCGGCTGAGCTCGGCGTCGCTCGTGAAGACATCATGGCGATCGGAGACAACTACAACGATCTCGAAATGCTGCTCTTCGCGGGCACGGGCGTGGTGATGGCAAACGCGCCGCTGTCTTTGCGCGAGATCGCAGGGTTGCATCCGACCGCTTCCAATCGCGACGACGGCGTGGCGCTCGCGATCGAACAGTTCATACTGAACCCGCAATTAATCAACCAGTAAGGAGAAAACATGGCAAATCGAACGGCAGTGATCCAGACAAACAAGGGGACGATTCGAGTCGAGCTGTTGGAGTCCGACGCACCCAAGACGACCGAGAACTTCATCACCCTCGCCGAACGTGGCTACTACGACGGCGTCATCTTTCACCGCGTGATCAAAGGTTTCATGATTCAGGGCGGCGATCCGACGGGCACCGGACGCGGCGGCGAATCAGCGTGGGGCGGGCGCTTCAATGACGAGATCGACGCGAGGTCGCCGGTGTACCAGCGTGGCTATAAAGCGGGGACCGTAGCGATGGCGAACGCTGGTCCAAACACGAATGGATCGCAGTTTTTCATCATGCACGCCGACTACGGTTTACCGCCGCTCTATACGATTTTTGGCAAGGTGAGCGAGGGACAGGATGTGGTGAATGCGATCGCGGCGTCGGAGACGGACCGCGGTGATCGGCCGGTGAGTGAGATCAAGATGGAGAAGGTGACGATCGAGTGAACGCGGATTTTACGGATCTTAAAACGATTCACGCGGATCAGAGAGGAAGGGAGCCGTGACCGATTTTGAC
>DATNDM010000056.1:0-2245 GCA_035553235.1 Pyrinomonadaceae bacterium
GAGAGCGTCGAGAGAAACTCGTCCTTGACGCGATTCGCAGCTTCCGCTTCCATGCGCGCTTCTTTTTCGCGCTTGAGTGCCTGGCGTCGCTCGGTTGCGTCGTGGGCCATCCCGCGCACGATCGGTTTCTCGACGCCTTCAGTGCGGAGCGTGTTGTAGTATTCCCACAAGCGCGTTTCGCCGGTCGCAGTCTTGACTTTCATCACGCCGCGCGCCGAACCTTCTGTCTTGACGATCCGCAGGTACTCATCGAACTGTTCGCGGTACTCAGGCAGCAGCCCATCGCGAATATTCATGCCGAGGAGCGCGTACTTCGGATAGCCGAGCACGCGTGCGGCCCACGGATTCACTGACAACACGCGTCCTTCGAGATCGTGCGTGCAGATCAACTCGTGACTGTTGTCGACGAGATCACGATAACGATCTTCACTGATGCGCAACGCGGTTTCGGCTTTCCGGCGCTCGGTGACGTCGTGCACGAGCACAAACTCCGCGTTGCGTCCTCCAAAGGTCAAGCGATTCGAAGTGATCTCGACGTTGATGTCCGTGCCGTCTTTCTTTCGATGACGCCATTCCCCGGCGTTGCTGATTTCGCCGTTTTCCGCGGCGATGTAATCTTCGAGCAGCTTCACGTCTTCAGGCGGACGAATGTCCTTGATCGTCATGTCGAGAAACTCCGCGCGCGAGTAGCCGTAATGGCGTACCGCGGCGTCGTTGACGGCGAGGAAGCGAAACGTCGTCAGATCGTAGACCCACATCGGCTGCGGATTTGATTCGAAGAGCAAGCGATACTGCGCTTCCGACTTGCGCAGCGCTTCTTCGATACGCGTCGCGACCGTCACGTCGAGCACGAGCGAGAGCACTGAAACCAGCTTGCCGTGTTCGTTGTAAAGCGCCGAGTTGTACCACTCGCAGTGAAGTATCGTGCCGAGCTTCGTGAAATTCCGATTGCGCGAAATGCCGTGATGTTCCTGGCCGCGATTCTGCCGCTGTTCGACCTGGTTGACGACTTCGATATCCTCCGCGACCACGAACTCCCAATCACTGAAGCGCTTGCCGAGCACTTCTTCAGCCTTCCAGCCGAAGAGACGCTGCGCCGCGGGTGACCAGCGCAGCACGCGAAATTCGTGGTCCCACTCGATGACTGCGAGCGGCGTGTTTTCAACGTGAAACGCGAGACGACGGTGGTCGTCGGACGGTGCTGTTTCGGCGAGTTTGCGTTCGGTCACGTCGCGAATGATCGCAACGCCGCCGACGACTTCGCCTCCCTCGTCGTGACGCGGCGAGTAGTAACCGTCGAAGAAGCCCTTGCGACCGGACTGCGGGATCACGTACGGCCGATTCTCGGCAACGACGCTTTTGCCGGCGAGAGCGGCGAAGTAGTATTGGTCTTCACCGGTTTCTTTCAGGCAGTCGAAGATCTCGAAGGCGCATTTGCCCAGCACGTCCTCGCGTTTGATGCCGGAGATGCGCTCCATCGCGCGGTTCCAGGTGGTATAGCGGCACTCACGATCGAAGGCGATAATGCCATCGACGTTGGCCTCGAGCAGGCACTTGAGAAACAGGTCTTGTTCCTGGGGTTCGTAAGACATCGGAGGACTCGACATTACTTTAGCAAATCAGTCTTCATCTGTGTAAGCTGTGGTTACGCATGGCGGAATTTAAGCAGTCTCCTCCGGTTCTTAAGAACCAGTACGACGACGATCGCGTGCTGCGTTCGTATCTGTCGCGCGTGCTTCCGCCCGACGTTCTCACCGATATCGACGAATCCCTCTCGGAGATGGGCCGGCTCGCGGGCGGCGAGCTTTACGAGTTGCAACTTGCCGATCGGTTGAACGAGCCGCTTCTCACGCAATGGGACGCGTGGGGAAATCGCATCGACAAGATCGAAGTGACGCCACTCTGGCAACGTGCGGAACGGATCGCGGCCGAGCATGGCGTGGTTGCTACGGCTTACGAGCAGAAGCATGGGAGTTTGTCGCGAGTTCATCAATGCGCGCTGGCGTATCTGTTTACGCCGTCGACTGACATCTACAGTTGTCCGCTTGCGATGACTGACGGCGCTGCCCGTACGCTGCTCAATTCCGGTAATCAGGAGTTGATCGATCGCGCGGTGCCGCACTTGATCACGCGCGATCCGAAAGAGTTTTGGACGGCTGGGCAGTGGATGACTGAGCTTACCGGCGGCTCGGATGTCGGACTCTCCGAGACTGTTGCGAAGCAGGATGCGAACGGCTATCGACTC
>DATNDM010000057.1:0-5068 GCA_035553235.1 Pyrinomonadaceae bacterium
AAGCAACTGATCGTTATCCGGGTCAGTCGCGTTCGCCACGAGCGTTACTTCATTGCCTGTCGGCGTACAGCTCGATGACGAGGTTGGCGGCGGACACGGACGCAGGATCGAAGCGATCGAAGGCGTCACGGAGTTAACTGTTGGAGCCGTGTTTGGTGGCTTTGGCGGAATGCGCGCATTACGTCTTCCTGCCCAGAACTGAACGATGAACCCGTTTGGCTCGTCTGAGAATATGAACCCTTGCGGGAAGCCCGACGAGGTTACCGGTCTAGACGTACCCGGTACAACCACGAGTCCTCTTCCCCTTACGTTTACGTTCGTGATCTGTTGAATCGGAAGGTTGAAGTCAGCCGGATTGAAGTGGTCCATGTCCTGTTGGTTCAGGTGACGGCGGTAAGCCAGGCCGATACCGAACCAGCGACGCGGATAAATCTTGATACCACCAAGCACGTCAACCGGATTGTTGTTGAATGCATTCGGCGTATGACCGCCAACGTAAGTCGTCGAGCGAACTTCAGCGACTGGCTGGAAGTGCTCGTTGACCGGAAAGTCGAAACCGATACCGGCGAGAAACTCATCCGGACGATCCAACAAAACGAAGTCGCCACCGGCGCCCTTCGGATTGCTGTTCAGGATGTAGCCACCGTTGGCCGATACGTTGACGTGCCTGCCGAGACGGCCATCGACGACACCGATCAAACCAAAGTCGCCGATATCGCCACCCGCACCAGCACCACGCTGCATCTGATTGAAGCCTGAGAAATCGTTGCCCTTATCCAGCCACCAGCGGTAGAACGGAATCAGAGCGACGCCCAGCGGATTGTTCGGGCCGGTGAAACGAATCTTCGCGCCAAACACCAGACTGCCGAAATTGCTCTCGCCATAGAGGCGGTTGATAAACGGCGCATCCGGTAGATATGACGGCGCAACGGTAAACGTTAGCTGAACTGTTATCGGCAGCGTCAATGCCGTCGCCGGGAGTTGTGTAGTGGCCAGCACCACGCCGGGCAGAATGCCACCGACGGGCGAGCCGATTCCCGGGAAATTGTCAGCCGGGCCAAAGTTGCCGCTGTTCGGCTGGACCACTGGCGGTCCAAGCTGTGCGTTGAAGCCCGGGAAGCCAAACTGCTGACCAATCTGTCCCGCGGTTAGACCAAACGTCCCGGCTGAACCGCCGGAAAACGGATACTGAACGAATGGCTGGTTATTGAGTGGGCGAAACACCGCGGTGCCCGCGAGCGTTCCGACGTTTGGCCCGGAAGGAGCCAGCACAATCGCCGCTCCACTGCACAACGCCGTACCACAGAACAGTTGCGAGTTTGGCAAATAGAAACTTGAGAGATTTTGCGGATTGTTGACCTTGACCCCGCGGTAGCCGTTGGTCTTGAAGAAGAGTTCAATGTGATCGTTTATGCCAACGTTGAAGCTCAACGGCACATCGACGATGTCAACGTTGCCGGGGTCACGATCGTAGTTGCTGTAAGCAATACTGAACGTGAACTCACCACGACGCAGCGTCGAACCGTCGTAAATAGTGAAAAGACCGGTTGGACCACCCTCGGGCCCACCGGTTCCTACTGATGGAGACTGATTGCGCGGGTCGTTCGGCGACCGCAAAGTCTGTGCTGATACTGCGGCACACAGCACCAACGAAACGAGCGCAGCTATAAGCGCCCTATGTGCGAGTCTCATCGCATTCCTCCTGCGAAATGAGTAATTAAGAATTCGTAACAGTGCCGCCGTAACGGAACAAGTACCAACGCCCTTCTCCCGCGGAGGCCCCAACTACAATTGTCAATTCGGTTGAACCGCTTGGACCAGCGCGGTCCAACGGCATCGCTCGGACCGTGGCGTAAACAGGGTACTTCGGCCTTTCTTTGAGTACCCTACTCCCGCCAAATACTGTTCCCGAGTGACTACTGAACTGAGTTCATTTCTTATAGGAAATGAACATCCCCTTGTCAACGATTTCGTCCCTTAAACCATTGCGTAATTATTGAGAAATCTTAACGCTGGTCCGAGGTGTAAACCATGCCAGACCATACTCTACCTTAAATGGGAAATCAAGCCTTTTTCACTACTTAGCGGCTTTGCACTTATGTTTTTTCCGTCACGCATAGATGCCTCTCATGCGCGTGTCATAGGCCACACGGTCTATCGCCAACATGTACGCCGCGGTCCTGGTATCGACGTGATGTGCATCGGCATAACGACACAGATCATTGAAGCTCGCAACCATCTTGTCCTGGAGTCTTTCGTTCACCACATCCTCACGCCAGAAGTACCCCATTCGATCCTGCACCCATTCGAAATATGAGACCGTCACGCCACCGGCATTCGCGAGGATGTCGGGGATAACGAAGATCCCTTTTTGGTGAAGAATCTCATCAGCTGCGGCAGTTGTCGGTCCATTCGCCCCTTCAGCGAGAACCTTGCACTTCAGTTTGTCGGCATTCTGAGAATTTATCTGGTTCTCAGTCGCCGCCGGCACCAGCACGTCGCACTCGAGTTCAAGCAACTCCTGGTTATTCACAAACTCGACGTTTTCGTACCCTTCGAACGACCGCGTGTTCCTCAGGTAAGCCAGCGCCTTCGGAATATCGATCCCGTTCGGGTTGTAAATCCCTCCATGTATGTCCGATATTCCTACAACCTTGTAACCGGTTTCATAGAGCAGTTGGGCGCCGATGCCGCCAACATTTCCCGAGCCTTGCACGACTACACGGGTCTCGACCGGCCTCATTTTGAAACGCTTGATGGCTTCGTTGACTACAAACATTATGCCGCGGCCCGTCGCCTCGCGTCTGCCTGCCGACCCGCCGAGGTCGATCGGCTTGCCCGTCACGACTGCGTTGACGGTGTGACGCGCGTGCATCGAGTAGGTGTCCATGATCCACGCCATCGTCTGCTCGTTGGTGTTCATGTCCGGAGCGGGAACGTCTTTCTCCGGTCCGATGAAGTCAAGCAGTTCGGCGGCGTAGCGCCGCGTCATGCGTTCGAGCTCTCCCATCGACATCTGCTGCGGATCACAAATGATGCCGCCCTTGGCGCCGCCGAACGGCACGTTGACGACCGCGCACTTCCACGTCATCCACGCGGCGAGGGCGCGCACTTCGTCGATATTCACGTCGGGAGCATAACGGATGCCCCCCTTGGCTGGACCACGAGCGAAGTTGTGCTGGACGCGAAAACCTTCAAACACCTGAATGCGTCCTGAATCCATCTTCGTCGGTATGTAGACTTTCAACTCACGGTTCGGGACTCTCAAAACGGCGTACAGGTCCGGATCCAAATCCAAAAGCTGCGCGGCGCGGTCGAAGCGCGACATCATCGACTCGAACGGGTTCTCTTCTTTTATCTCGCGAATATCATCGACGTATGTAGTGCTGTACATGCTAACCATCGGAGTTTTCTCCAAACTTAATCTGTGGATAAGACTTCGTTCATCGACCCGCTTCTAAAACCCTCGAGATCGAGTGTCACATATTTAAATCCCAGCTCACGAAAACGTCTTGCAAGCTCAGCAATCAAATCTTTCCGCAACACGCGGTCCATCTCGGCCGGCGCGATCTCGATCCGCACAAGCCGATCGTGGTGGCGCACACGGAACTCTCTAAATCCAAACTCCCGCAATATTTCTTCACCGCGATCCACTTTGCTCAACCTCTCGATCGTGACGGTGGTCCCGTAAGCAATGCGTGACGACAAACACGGGCTCGCGGGCTTGTCCCACGTCGGCAACGCCACGCGCCGGCTCAACTCTCGCACTTCATTCTTACTTAGACCAGCCTCGATGAGCGGACTGCGCACGGCGTGTTGCGACGCTGCCCGCCGTCCCGGACGATAATCGCCGAGATCGTCCATAGTTGATCCATCGACAATACTCTTGATGCCGCGCGTGCGCGCCACTGATTCGAGCTTTGTGTACAACTCGTCTTTGCAAAAGAAACAACGATCGGGGTTGTTTGCGCGGTAACCGGGATTCTCCAGCTCCTCCGTCTGAATAATCTCGTGCTGGAAACCAAACTTCTGCACGACCTGATCGATTTCGGCGCGTTGATACGCCGGCAAACTCGCAGACTGGCCGGTGATACAGACTGCGCGTGGTCCGAGTTCCGCGTTTGCGACGTAAGCGACGTAACTGCTATCGACGCCGCCTGAGTAAGCGACGATCACGGAGTCGAGTTCACGAAAGATCTGTCGCAGTCTTTCTTCCTTTGCAACTAAGTTCATGGAATGACCGCATGTTAGCTTATGCATCAATTGCTACGCAACCAGCATCTCAGCCGTAATCTGTGGATAAAGAATCGGATGTGCTAACATCGAAACCTCCCCGGATCGTTCATTAATGTCTGAATTGAGCGCCTCATTCTGGAAGAGAGTTCTACTCGTCGCTAGCTGTCTTGCGCTGCTCTCCGTGTGTGCGAATGTTCGGGCGCAAACGGTCGACGTGTTTGGCGATGACGCCGCGGATCCGGTGCGCTTGTTCGAACGCGGACAGAGCGCCCACGCACGCGGCGAGCTTGAAAAAGCTCTCGAGTTTTACGAACAGGCGCTCAAGGTGCGCCCTGAATTTCCGGAGGCGGAGTTTCAGCGCGGCAATGCACTCGCCTCGCTCAATCGCCTCGCGGAAGCAGACGCTGCATTTCGTCGTGCGATCTCGTACAAGAAAAACTGGTCGCTGCCGTGCACCGCGCTCGGCGTCGTTTTAGTGCGACAAAACCGTGACAAAGAAGCCGAGCAATTTTTCAACCAGGCACTCACGATCGACAGCAAAGACAATGTCGCGCTGCGTATGCTCGCCGAGTTGCGCTTGCGCGCCGGTGATACAAAATCAGCACTCGACTTCGCGAAACGAGCGACAGCGAGTCCCGAAGCGCCTGCCGCAGCGTGGGTCGCGCTTGCACTCGCGGAGAAAGCAAACGGCAACACGGCCGGCGCGAAAGCCGCACTCGATCACGTACTGGCAAACGAACCGGAGAACGTTGCCGCACTGATCGAACGCGCCGATCTCTTCACTGACGAGAAAAACTTCGAACTCGCCATCACGGATTTGAAACTCGCGGCT
>DATNDM010000058.1:0-12958 GCA_035553235.1 Pyrinomonadaceae bacterium
GTCGCCGTGGAAGGTGATGACCGGGCGTTACACGCGCGAGGGCGACGTGCGTGAGTTGTTGCGCGCGTCGGATGACATGTTTGTGATTTCGCGGCCGGGCGATGAGCTCGAGTTGTCGTTTGCGGCGGACAAGTTGCCGCCGTTACCGCAGGGATGGACGCGGACGTTCCTGTTGTATGCGGATGGTTTCAGTAAGGAAATGGATATTAATTCGGCGAGTCCGGATCAGGTTGGACCACTGCCGTTTCACGGGATGAGCCGCTATCCGTATCGCTGGCCGGAGCATTATCCGCTCACGCCTGAGAGGCAGCGGTATCTGGATACCTACAACACGCGTGTGGTTACCTCATACGTAGACAGGATTGCAGGAATAAAAACAAGATGAACCATATTAGATACTCCGTTGCGTGTTGCCAGACAGATCTCCCTAATCCACTCGATCGACGCGCGATGCGCGCAAACACGGATCGCATGCTCTCGATGATCGACTCGGCCGTCGCGGGAGCGGCGCCGTTTCTGCCCGTGCGCCTCGTCGTGTTTCCGGAATTCGCACACGCGGCGCCCGTGTTCGAAACAGCCGCGGAATTGATCGACAAGCTCGCGATTCAGATACCCAACGAGCACACCGAGAGGCTCCAACAAAAAGCCAAAGAGCACGACATCTACATCCAGAGCGGGTCGATGCTCGAAGTCGATCCGAAATGGCCGGGACACGTCTTCAACACGACCTGTCTGATTGGTCCCGAGGGCGTGCTTTACAAATATCGAAAAGTAAACACGTGGATTCCGTACGAAGTGCACACGAGCCCGCACGATCTGCCCGATTACGACGAGCCACTCTTTCCCGTTGCTGACACACCGATCGGGAAACTCGGCTGCGCGATCTGTTACGACTGGCTCTTTCCCGAAGCGATGCGACAGTTAACTGCGAACGGCGCTGAAGTGTTGATACGCGTCTCGGCCTACATGGATCCGTGGGGCGCGACTGAGCCGATGTCGTGGTGGACGATCGTGAATCGCTGTCGCGCACTCGAAAACACGGCTTACGTTGCGGCTGCGAATCAGGGGGCGAGCTTGAAACATTATCCGCCTTACTCCTGGCCCGGCGGTAGTCAGATAGTCGACTTCGATGGACGCCTGTTAGCCGAAGCGTCGCCCGGACCGGGCGAACGAATCGTCGTCGCTCCTATCGACATCTCCGCCCTGCGTCACGAACGCGAAGTGCGGCGCGGCCATCACATGCTGGCCCACCTGCGCACCGAAGCCTATCCGGTCTATCGAGGACATCTATATCCGCCCGAGTCGAACGTCCCCCTCACCTACGAAAACAACAACCACCTGATCGATCAGTCCAAAAACCAACTTTAGCCACGAAAAGGCACAAAAAGCACAAAAAGAGCAGGTTGAAGAGAATCATTGCGCTCGGTCTGCACCTGCTCTTTTTGTGCTTTTTGTGCCTTTTCGTGGCTAAACTTTGAGGAAGATCTTGCGCCGATAGAGGATCCACATCAGTCCCAGACAAACCAGAACAAAACAGATCGCAAACGCGAGTGAGGCATTGAGTGGCGACGCCCACGAAGCAAATACATGATTGTAAATCCAGCCGCCGAGTCCCTCTTCGCCGACCTTGATCACGTCTAACAGCACGGCAATCAGATCCGCGACAACGTAAAGCGCGATCGCGTTCAGTCCAAAAACTTCAAACGGCTTGGCCCAGCGCCGGTAACCCTTGATATCAATCAGCCAATAACAGATCGATAGAAACTGCAGCGCCAAACCGCCGGTGAACAACACGTACGAGCTGGTCCAGAGTGCCTTGTTGATCGGGAAGAACGCGTTCCACGCCCAACCAATCGCAACGCAAACCGCGCCCACGACAAACATCCCCGCTGTCTTTTCGTATCGCGTTCTCTCCGTGCGTAACCAGGTTCCGGTCAACACTCCGATCAGCGCCGTCGAAATCGCCGGAATCGTGCTCAACAACCCTTCCGGATCGTAAACACGCGCCTGCCGCCACACGTGCGGTCCAAACACAACGCGATCAACATACGACGGCAAACTACCTTCCTTCGTCAGATCTCCAGCCGCAAAACCGGGCGCCGGAACGAGTCTCACGAGCAGCCAGTAAAAAATCAGTAGTCCAATCGCGATTGCGATCTGTGTTCGGACTTTAGTGTTGAGAAAAATGATGGACGCGAAGAAGTAACAGACGGCGAGACGTTGCAAAACACCGGGAATGCGATACTCAGCGAGACCGAAGGTAGGGAGCCCGTTCAGGAACAGACCGATCGCGAAGATGATCAGCGTGCGCCTGACGATCTTGAGATAGAGATCGCGCTTTGTTCCTCCACTCTCTACTCGTCTCGCGAACGCGAGTGGGATCGCGACGCCGATGATGAAGACGAAGAAAGGAAAGACGAGATCCGTGGGCGTCCAACCTTCCCAGCGTGCGTGTTCGAGCGGCCAGTAGATGTTTTCCCACGAGCCCGGGTTATTCACCAGGACCATCCCGGCGATGGTGATACCGCGAAAAACGTCGAGGGAAACAAGGCGCGAATCAGATATAGCCATCGGCGCGGGATTCTAGCACAGATTTTTGGGCCGCGGATTAACGCGGATTACACGGATCTGATTGAAATGAGCGTCAGCCCGTAGTCACGAACGCGCGCGAGCAAACCGTGCAGCGCTGCCTGGTCGGGGACCATTCCCGAGATTGTGGTCACGTTATCGTTCCAGGCGATGGTCATCCCGTCGAATAGCTCATTCCATCTCGCGTCCAGATATCCTTTCACCTGGATTTCGTAAAACGTCTTATCTAATTCTTTCTCTCTGATCATCGCACCCTCGCCTGCAAATACTCATCGACCATGCGCGGCGTAATCTCCGACGAGATAAACGCGATGTAGTTGTCAGGTCTCAGAAACACAGCAAACTCATCGTCCCTTTCGAAGATTTCCTTCACGCGCTCAGTGATCGTAATCACGTGGCAGTCAATAAAATTGCCAAACTTGCCCGCGAACTCCTCGCACGCGTCGCGACGCTCCGCGTGAGAAAACAGCAGCAGATGAAACTTCGGCTCGATTAGTTTGTCGAAAATAGTCTGGCCGTCGATCAGAAAGTACGGCAGGCGGTCGCCGGCTTTCACGTCGTCTGACTCGTCGTCCGTGTGTTCGCTCAACGCAAAATCGCGGTAGTTGATTCCGATCTGCGAGATCAGCGGAAACACGCGCCTGCTCACCGACTCCAGGCTCGAAACAAAACCCGCGACCGGCGGAAAGATCGTCGTCCGAATAAAAGCCATCAACCAGTGTGATCCGGCAGCAAGCTCAAACATGCGATCGGTGGAGTGGAGCAGTCGTTCCGCGTTTGCGACGCGCTCTTCGTTGTAACTATCCAGCAACTTCTCGCTCGCGAATCCTTTGACGACGAGCGCGAGTTTCCACGCGAGGTTGTAAGCATCCTGAATTCCGGTGTTCATGCCTTGCGCGCCCGCGGGACTGTGAATGTGCGCCGCATCACCGGCGACAAAACACCGGCCTTCGGAAAACTTGTTCACGCGTCGCGAGTGGACCTTGTAAAGCGAGAACCACCGCACGTCAGAAAGCTCGAGATCGAGTTTCGCCTGTTCCTTGATCTCCTTTTCAATCTCCTCGTACAAGACTTCGCCTTGTTCTTCGTTTTTGCTTTCGGGAAAAGTGCCGACCACGCGATAACGATTCTCGCCCGGCATCGGAAAGAACGCGACGAACACTTCTTTGGCGAGACAAACGTGCAGCGCGTCGTGCGGAAACTCCCAATCGACGCGCGCGTCGGCGACGTAAAAGAGTCGTTCAAAAGTGCTGCCTTCAAACGTGAGTCCTAAGCCGTGCCTGACCGGGCTGCTCGCGCCGTCGCAACCGACGAGAAACTTTCCGCGAATCGTTTCTGATTCGCCTGAAGGTGTTTTGACTTGCGCGGTCACGCCCGTGTCGTCCTGCGAAAAATTTTCGAGCTCGGTGTTCCAGCGCACGTCGCGACCGTGATTGCGAACATATTCGTAAAGCATTGCTTCGTTTTTGCTCTGCTCGAGCATGAGCATGTACGGATACTCGCTGAGGTCTTTGCCGAAGTTGCCGAGATTCATCTCGCCGACCAGCTTGCCGCCTTCGATTAATCTCACGCGGCTCGCAATCGTGCCGCGCTCGATGGCCGTCTGCGCGAGTCCGAGCTGGTCGTAAATCTCGAGCGTGCGCGCCTGGACGCCGATCGCTTTGGAATACGGAGTGACCGTGGCGTTCTTTTCCACGACCACGAAGTCGATTCCGTATCTGATGCACTGGCACGCGAGTGAAAGTCCCGTCGGGCCGGCGCCGATGATGATTACGTCAGTATTTATGGTGTTCATAACTCCATCTCTCCTTCTCAAAGTCACCCTCAAGATACGCCCTCCCCGACCAAACCTCATGTCCCGAAAGATGTATTTTGGCCACTGATCCACGTTTATCCGCGTCCATCCGCGGCAAAAAACAAATACACCTCTGAAATGTATCTTTCGGGATATGTGACTACACACGCCCTCCGTCTATCTTCACGTCGCGTTGAGAAAAACGCGAAGGAGGAACGAATGAAAAAGAACATCTTGAAAAGAAAACGAGTGGTGATGACGACGATCGGCTCGCTCGGCGATCTGCACCCCTACATCGCCCTCGCCCTCGAAATGAGGAAGCGCTACATCGAGCCAATCATCGCTACCAGCAACGCGTACCGCGAGCGAATCGAGTCGCTCAACATCGAGTTTCGTGAGATTCGACCGGCGATGCTGGAGGCGGACACGCCCGAGTATTTCGACATGGTTGAAAAAGTCGTCGACCCGAAGCACGGTGCTGAATATCTCTTTAAAGAGTTGCTCGCACCCGTCGTCCGCGACATGTACGCCGATCTGCGCGAGGCGATTGGAGACGCCGATCTGCTGGTCACGCATCCGATCGTGCTGGCTGGGCCACTGGTCGCCGAGAAGACGGGCATTCCGTGGGTTTCAACTGAACTGGCGCCTGCTTCGTTGTGGTCTGCGTTCGATCCGTTTGTGCCACCGAATACGCCGTGGATTCATGGTTTGTTGAAAGCGGGTGGACCATTCGCGGCGCGGCTTTACCTGAAGCTCATGAAGGCAGTGACGTCGCCCTGGCTGCAGCAACTGTACGAGTTCCGCGATGAGCTTGGCTTGCCGCCAAGTGAACATCCGCTGTTTGAAGGACAGTACGCGCCGAATCTGAATCTCGCGCTGTTTGTAGGCAGCCGTGTGCGCGCGGAGAGCGGCGCGGCCCTCGCAGTGGATTTGATTTTAGACCAATTAAACGAAAGGAGAAGTGAGCGTTTTGTAGCGTGAATCAACGAACGACACAGGAGAAACAGCAATGATGAAAATACAAATAAATGTTTGGACACTACTCAGCCTGGCCATCGTGCTCTGCACCTGGACCATCGCGCACGGCCAGCAGGACCAAAAGTTTTCCCAGGCGATGAAGCAAAACGCACTGGCACTGCGCCAGTACACGTGGAAGTCACAAACCCAAATAAGAAAGGAAGGTGAGGTTAAGGCGACCAAATTGTACTCAAGCCGCTACGCCGCGGACGGATCAGTCGTCCAGCTTCTGCTGGAAGAGGAGTCAGCGAAACTCCCGAAATTCGGGATCCGAGGCATGGTCGCGAAGAAGAAAAAAGAAGAAGCACAAGACCTGATCGAGGCGCTCCAGGCGCTGGCGAAGTCTTACGGAGAGCTACCGCCGGCGAAGATGCAGCAGTTCATGACGAGCGCGCGGGCAGCGCTCGAGACGAACGCATCGCAGCCGCTGTTGCGCCTCGAATCAGCCAACGTTCTACAGCCCGGCGACTCGATGATCGTCTGGCTTGACGCAAACACGCGCCGGCAACGCCGGATCGAGATCAACACGAGTTTCGAAGCGCAGCCCGTGCGCATCGTGACGGAGTTCAGGGACCTGCCGAATGGTCCAACTTACCTCGCGCGCTCAGTGGTGGATTACCCGCACAAAGAGTTGACGCTGACGGTGGAAAATTTCGACTACGAAACCCTGGCAATGGAAGAAGAAGCACAGGCACGAATCCTGTAAACGCAATTAACCCTATTAACTAATGAAGGAGAGAGTGATGAAAGCGATAAGAGTGATTGGTGTGTTGGGAATTTTGTTGGGCTTGCTGGTGGTTTCGGCGGCCGCGCAGACAGTGCAATCGGACTTCGACCGGACGTTCCGGTTCTCGAACATGAAAACGTTCAGCTTCGCAGTCCAAAAACGTGCCACGACGGATCCGCTGGCAAGCGATACCTTGAACGACGGCCGCATCCGGACCGGGCTGGAATCGCAGTTACAACTTAATGGTTTTCGGATGGAAACGGAAACTCCCGATTTCGTGATCGCCTACTACGTGACCTCGAAGAACCGGCTGAACGTGCAGGATTACAGCTACGGCCCGCCGCGCTTCTGGGGCAGCCGCGACATCCGCGTGAACCAGTACGCTGAAGGGACGTTGATGGTCGATTTTGTCGACGTGAAAACGAATCAGGTGGTCTGGCGCGGCCGAGCCACCGGCGCGATCGAGTTGAAAGACATCGAGAAGAAGATCAACAAGTCGACGGAGAAACTCGTGAAGCAGTTCATGAAAGATACAAAAATCTAGTACACAAAAAGCACAAAGAAGAACACAAGAAGCACAGAGCATATCAGTGAAGTGAGCTCTCTCAATAGACCAAGCGCCGGTTATCGCGCTCAACACATCGAGCGACGGTATCTCGCTGAATTTATCGAGCGACTCGTCATCAGCTAATGCTTTTTGTGCTTCTTGTGTTCTTTTGTGCTTTTTGTGGACTAACTCAAGACTTTGAGGGTGCGGGCGCGTTCGAGGGCCTGGGTGCGGCTGTGGACATCGAGCTTCTGGTAGATGTTGCTCATGTGGCGCTTCACTGTGCCCGCCGAGAGAAAGAGCTTGTCGGCGATTTCCTGGTTTGAAAGCCCGCGCGCGACGTGTTGCAAGACCTCCAGTTCGCGGTCGCTCAACGGATCTTCAACGTACCACCACGGCAAGGCCTCAGTTTCAGTCGCAGCCATCCGCGCGGTGGGCACCGGCGCACTCGGTCCAAACGAGTCCTTCAATCTCACAACGTAGCGCAGCAGCTCCGGCTTTTCGGTTTCCCAACGTTTGCCCTTCTGTTTCAACAACTCGAGCAGCAGCTTCGACACCGGTTCGCCTTCGTCGATAAACGTGCGCACAAAGTTCTCCGGCTGGGCCAACATCAAAGCCTTTTCGAGCGGCTTGATTGCCTCAGCGTGATTTCCCGCCGCTTCATGTGCGAGTGCCTGCAGGATCATGATCTCGATGGCGGTGCGATGCCGTCCGGCTTTCTCCGCGGCCGGCAGCACGCGACTCAATAGCGACAGCGCGTTCTTTGTTTTACCGGTCGCAATCAGCCATCGTGCAAAAACCACGTGGCCATACTCTTTCACGTATTCAGGCTGATCTTCGTGGCTGAGTCGCGAGGTCTCGGCCCAACGATTCACGACTGACATGTCCCCATGACGTCGGAGCACCAGCCACGCTGCCAGCGCTTCCAACTGCGGTTCGACAAATTCATTTCCCCAGCGCCTCGTGCGCCGCAGTGCCTGGTCGAGCAACTGATCCGCCTGTAGCTGGTCGTCGCAGAGATCGAGCATAAGGGCCAGGCTCCTCATGTTTTCCGCGATGAAGCCCGGATAACTCTCGCGGCCCGTTTGCCGAATCAGGCTCAACGCGTCGTTGAGATAAGATTTAGCGACGTCAATCTCATTCCACTCGCGGTGCACATCGCAGAGGAAAACGTACGAGTAAAGCAGCGTTTCCGGACGACTCGGAATGTGTTCGCGCGCGAACTGTTGCGCACGGTGAAGGTGATCGGCGCCTTCGCGCAATCGTGCCTGCATCATGCGGGTGATCCCGAGGGCCATCGTTCCCCAGACCTGAAAAATCAGATGTTCAGCCTGACGATAGACCGGGAGAGCAGCGTTAAGCGCGGCTTCGATTACGTGCATGTCGCCGCGGATAGAATGGAATCGAACCCTCGTTTGCATCACGACTGCACGCTGCGTGATGTCGTCGTCCAGTAAAAACTCAGCCGCCTTGTTGCTGCACTCTTCCGCCCAGTCCGCCTGGCACCGCGCGGCCGCGACCAGCGATCGCGACGACCACACCAGGCTCATCAGTTTGCGGCGCAGATCTTCCGAGTCAGCCGTTTCGATCAATTGCACGTACTTTTCGACCTTCTCGAACTCTTCCTTGTAGATCAGCGTGGGAATGTAAAAGCGAAACAGGAATGGCCGCGTCTTGAGTGCAGCTTCCGGAATCGCTTCGACCCAGTGATTCAAACGCGAAAAGCCGCCGATACTGATGAGCGGAAACGCGATCGGCTCGACGAGATTCAGCACGCGTTCCCAATCCTGCGCCGCAATCGCGTACGTGATTGCTTCGTCCGAGAGCTTGTTGTTTTCACACCACTGGCTCGCCCGGATTTGCAGCTCGCGAATCGCACCGGGCTGTTTTTGCTTCAGCTTCAAACGCAGTAGATCCGCGAACAGATGGTGATACCGAAACCACTCGCCACGTTCGTCGAGACGAATCAAAAACAGGTTCGCGCGCTCGAGTTGTTCGAGCATCAGGTGTCCGCTTTGATCGTCTGTAAGCGCGTCGCAGAGCGAGCCGTTGAGGCGCGTCAACACCGAGGTTCGCAGCAGGAAGTCCTGGACCTTTTCCGTTTGGCAGTTCAAAACTTCTTCGAGCAGGTAATCCAACACGAAGCGATTGTCGCCAGCGAATTCTTTGACGAGTTCTGAGCGGTTGGTGCGACCCTGGAGTGTGAGCGCCGAGAGTTGTAACCCGGCGATCCAGCCTTCGGTGCGCTCATCGAGAGCGGCGACGTCGTCGGCTGTCAGCTCGAGGTTCATCACGTCGTTGAGGAATGCGGCAGCCTCGGTCTTGTCAAATCGCAAATCCCCCGCGCGGAGTTCCTTCAAGTCGCCGCGCGCGCGCATGCGACCGAGCGGAAACGGCGGATCACTACGCGTTGCGATGAGGGCGTGTGCGTGTGGCGCGAGTCGTTCGATCAGATAGCTCAGGGCGTCGTGAATACCATGCTCGTGGATGACGTGGTAATCGTCAAACGCCATCACAAACTCTTTGTCATAAGCATTTATCTCGTTGAGCAGCGAGGTGAGGACGATTTTCACCGGCGGCGTGGAGGCGCGGGCGAGTAGTTCCGCGCTTTCGCCGCCGAGATCTGCGTCGACAGTCTGGAGCGCGGCAATCAGGTAGTCGAGAAAACGGAGCGGCTCATTGTCTTCTTCGTCGAGCGACACCCAGGCGAGCGGCGTCTGACACTCCTTCTGCCAGGCCGCAACCAGCGAGGTTTTCCCGAACCCCGCGGGCGCGGAAACGAGCGTCAGCTTTCCTCTTAAACCTTCCTTCAGTTGTTCCAACAGCACCGGGCGCTCAACGAGCGTCTGTCGCGCCGGCTGCAGGTACAGCTTGGTCGTCAG
The DNA here is from genome assembly GCA_035553235.1 of Pyrinomonadaceae bacterium. Taxonomy (GTDB): domain Bacteria; phylum Acidobacteriota; class Blastocatellia; order Pyrinomonadales; family Pyrinomonadaceae; genus PSRF01. The sequence continues at coordinate 9,558 of DATNDM010000058.1, forward strand.
TCGTTGGCCAACTGGATGGGGGCTCGCGCTCATGGGGAAAGCGAGTTTATGCCAAAAGACCACTTTTTAGCCACAATTACACCGATGAACACGGTTCAGATCCTGTGTTTATCGGTTTAATCCGTGGCCCATTTCGAATACACCTCAAAATGTATCTTTCGGCATATGCGACTACACCCGCCCATTTCCTATCTTGACGCTGCCCGAAACGGGACCAAACAGTCCGAAAGAAAGGAAGTGCCGAAATGCCTGGCTTCATCCGTACAAAAATCATCTCCTTAACAGCCGCGATGGTGCTGGCCGCCGTCGCCGCATCAACCGCCGCCGCGCAGGAGGTCATCACCCTCGACAAGGCCATCGACCTCGCCCTCCTGAACAACCGCTCCGCCAAAAATGCGCGTCTCGAAGTCGGCAGGTCTGACGACAAGACCGCCGCCGCACGCACGCACATGCTGCCGATTTTCAAGCTGAACGCGGGCCTGTCGAAGCCGCTGACAACCTTCGACACCACGTTCGAGAAAGGCGTGTTCGGCAGTTTGAACGGCACTCCGATTCCAAACGAAGAGACCGTTATCACCTCTTCGACTGATCCGACCGCCGCAATCGTGGGCCAGGTACAGCAGCCGTTGTCGCAGCTTCATCGCATCAAGCTCCAGATCAAGCAGCAGGAAATGTCGGGCGAGATCTCGCGGGCCCAACTGAGCGCAACCGAACAGTCGCTCGTCAACGAAGTCAAGCGCGCCTACTACGCGATCCTGCAATCGCAAGGCGCCGCGCAGGCCGCTGAGGCCAACATCCAGCTCTATCGCGAACTCGACCGCATCACTGGTGAGTACGTGGTCCAGCAAGTCGTGCTCAAGACCGAGTACATGGACGTCCAGACTCGCGCTGCTAAAGCTGAGTACGACCTGATCGCAATCCAGAATCAGTTGCAGGGCCAGAAAGAACAACTCAACCATTTGCTGGGACGCGACGTGCGCACCGAGTTTGCCGTGAGTGATGCTGATGAAACAGCTTTGGCGGTCATGCGCGAAACAGATCTCGTCAGCGCGCGTGAACGTGCCCTCGCCAACCGTCCCGAGCTTCGTGAAGCGAAGCTGCGAGTGGAGCAGGCAAAACTCGACAAGCGCATCAAGAAGTCAGAATTCATTCCGGACGTGAGTTTGACCGCGACTTACGCGACGACTTTCAGCTACTCGAATTTCGTGCCGCGCAGTTTGAGCGGCGTCGGCGTGCAGGTTGAGTGGGAAGTTTTCGATTGGGGACGCAAGAAACACGAACTCGCCGATCGCGATAAGAGCATTTCGGAAGCGAGCAACGCGCTCGCCGACACTGAGAGCCAGATCGTGATGGAAGTGAACACGCGCTTCCGCCAGATGCAGGAGTCGCGGCAGTTGTTGAAGGTCGCGAAGCTTTCCCAAACGCAGGCGCGCGCGAACGTCCAACTGGTTACTTACAAATACCGCCTCGATGCAGTGTTGCTGAAGGACGTGCTGCAGGCGCAAACGGTTTTGGCGAATTCGGATTACGACTACCAGAAAGCTTTACTCGCGTTCTGGACCGCGAAAGCAGATTTCGAAAAAGCGATAGGAGAAGACAAATGAACACGAAACAAACAGCAATCATTATCACGGCCCTCGCGCTTATCGCTTTAACGATAGGCTGCAAGACCAACGGACAGCAGAAACCGGTCAAGCCCGTCAAAGTGAAGACGGTCGAAACCCACACCGGCACGACGAGCGTGCGCTACTCGGCGAGCATCAGGCCGAGCTCGCAAGTTGATGTTTCGTTCAAGGTCGGCGGTTACGTTGAGACGATCAAGGGTGTAGACGGTCGTCACATTCAGGCCGGCGACGTCGTGCAGAAAGGCGCGGTGCTGGCCCAACTGCGACAGAGTGATTACGCGGCGAAGGTAAACGAAGCGAGGTCGCAGGCTGGTGAAGCGCAATCGACACTCGACACGAACAACGCACAACTGAAAGAAGCGATCACTGCGGTCGAGACGAGTCGAGCGCAGCTCAAGGATTCTGAGGCTTCGATGACGCGAGCGAAGCTGGATTTCGAGAGAGCCGAGGCGTTGTTTGCAACGCAGAGCATCACGAAGCCTGATTTCGACGCCGCGAAGGAACGGTTCGACGTCAGCAAAGCGAAGTTCGAAGCCGCGAAGGCGCAGCTTGCAGTCGCGGAAGCGAAAGTGAACACGGCGAAGTTTCAGATCGGTGTCGCGGAATCACGACTGAAGTCGACGGAAGCCGTGGTCTACACCGCAAGCATTCCGCTCGGCGATGCGCAATTACGCGCGCCGCTCAGCGCGGTGGTTATAGAAAGAAAGATCGAGGTTGGCCAGCTTGTTTCGACCGGTACGCCAGCGTTTGTGCTGGCTGATGTCAGCTCCGTGAAGGCTGCGTTTGGTGTGCCCGATCTCGCGCTGCAGAACTTCAAACTCGGCGACACGCTGACGATGACGACTGACGCAGTTCCTGGCACTGAGTTCACCGGACATATCTCGCGCATCGCACCCGCGGCGGACCAGAGCAGCCGCGTGTTCGACGTGGAAGTAACGATTCCGAATCCGGAAGGTGTGCTGAAGCCCGGAATGATCGCGTCGATGAGTGTCAGCGAGAGTGGTGGGTCGGCGGAGGTGCCGGTGGTCCCATTGACTGCGGTGACGCGATCGAAAACCGCTGCGAATGGTTATGCAGTGCTGGTTGTTGAAGACGCGGGCGGCAAACAAGTCGCGCGGTATCGGAATGTCGAACTGGGTGAGTCATACGGCAATGCCGTCGTGGTGAAGAGCGGGGTGAAACCTGGCGACGTTGTGATCACGACTGGCGTCACGCAGGTAGCAGACGGCGAAGAAGTGCGCGTAATGCCGTAACAACTTCTTCTCTGTGCACCCTCGGTTTCCTCTGTGTCTCTGTGGTTAATAGTTTTCACAGCAGATCACCACAGAGACACAGAGGACACAGAGGGTGCACAGAGAAACCAAAAATTTATTGACGAGGAGCAGCAATCATGGCCCATGGAAAGACCGATCAAGAACTCATCAAAGGCAAGCACAACACGGCGCGCTTCTTCGTGGAGACACGTCAGGTCGCCTGGGTGCTGTTGATACTAACCTGCCTGTGGGGCGTGTATGGCTACCTCAGCATGCCCCAGCGCAAGGATCCGGAAGTCCAGGTGCGTACCGCGGTCGCGCTCGTGCCGTGGCCCGGATCGAGTGCGGAGAAGGTTGAGCAGCTCGTGACGAAGAAAGTCGAAGAGCAGATGGCTGCGAATTCGAAGGTCACGAAGATCGAGTCAATCTCGCGCACCGGGCTTGCAGTTATCTACGTCGAGCTCGATGAGAACCTCAAAGAGACTGGCAAAGAGTTTGACGATATCAAGTTGCGACTCGACGG
>DATNDM010000059.1:0-2868 GCA_035553235.1 Pyrinomonadaceae bacterium
GATCTTCCACATCAACGACGCGGAAGATCTGCCGCGCACAGAGTTGGAAGATCGCCACCGGCTGCTGCCTGGCCTCGGGATCCTGCCGTTGCAGCAAATGATCGCGTCGTTCCGAAAGATTGGCTACGACAAAGTCGCGAGTGTCGAGATCTTCCGGCCTGAGTACTGGGAACGAGACCCATTCGAGCTCGCGCGTGACGCGCACACGGCGACCGAACGAGTCATTGCGGAGGTGTAAATGGCTAAAATCAGAATCGGCATCATGGGTGCGGGCTATATTGCCGGAGTTCATGCGAGCGTACTGGCGCGCGACGAGCGCACACAGCTCAGCGCTGTTTACGACGTTGATGAGCAAGCTGCTCAGCGACTCGCCGCAACCTTCGATTGCACGGCCGTCGCCACCACACTCGAACTGCTCGAAAGATCCGATGCCGTCTACATCACGACTCCAAACACGCAACACGTTTCGCTGGCGATCGCCTCGATGGAGACCGGCAAACACGTTTTCTGCGAGAAGCCGCTCGCCACAAACGTCGCAGACGCGGAACACGTTTTCAAACAAGCGGGCGAGAGTGGCCGCGTGTTCCAGGTGGGCCACAACCGTCGCTTCGCGCCGGTGTACACAACGCTGAAAAAAATGCTGTCCGAGACGCACCCGCCACACTCGGCCCACGTGAAGATGAACCGCGGCGAATTGCTCAAACCTGAATGGACCGGCGATCCGTCAGTCACGGGAGGCTTTCTTTACGAGACGCCGATCCACATGTTCGACATGATGCGATTTTTGTTTGGCGAAGTTGAATCGTTACATGCCGCGGGTTCGACGCACGAGTACAAAGAAATCGACGATTTTTCCGTGCTGCTGAGATTCGCGAGCGGCATGCATGCGACACTCGCGACGTCAGCGGATGCGAGTTGGTTGTTTCCATTCGAGCGGATTGAAGTCTTTAGTCATCACGCGACGCTCGTCACGCGCGAGATGGAGAGCCTCACTTACACGACCACCCTCGAGGGCAACTTCACGGAACAGACAATGCAGCAGTTGCCACGCCAGGAGAAATGGGGTTACGCGCAGGAGGATCGCGCGTTCATCGATGCGATCGTTAACGGAACCGAACCGCTGGTAACCACGTTCGATGGGCTGATGTCCGTTAAGCTCGTCGATGCTGTTTATGAATCCGTACGCACAAAAGCTGCAGTGATCATTCCCGCAGTTCCACGCGAAGGTTAAAGAGCTCGGGGCACTTTCTCTTTTGTGCTTTTCCTGCCTGTTTGTGGCATAAAAGCGTTTATGAAACGTTGCTTCTGGGCCAGGACGCCCTTATCAATCGCTTATCATGACGAAGAGTGGGGCGTGCCGCTTCACGACGACAACGGCCTGTTCGAGTTTCTGATACTCGAAGGCGCACAGGCTGGTCTCAGTTGGGAAACAATTCTCCGCAAACGCGACAACTACCGCGCCGCTTTCGATCGTTTCAATCCGGCGAAAGTCGCGAAATACGATGAGCGCAAGATCGAAAAGCTACTAAACAACGACGGCATCATTCGCAATCGACTCAAGATTAATTCCGCCGTCACCAACGCCAAAGCGTTTCTCGAAGTCCGGCGCGAGTTTGGGAGTTTCGATAATTTCGTATGGCAGTTTGTAAACGGCAAGCCGCTGAAGCGAAAACCCGGCGAGCCGATCCTCGCTCGAACTCCAATCTCCGACGCGCTCAGCAAAGATCTCGGTAAACGCGGATTTAAATTCGTCGGGTCAACGATCTGTTATTCGTTCATGCAGGCCGTCGGCATGGTTAACGATCACGATGCGGATTGTTTTCGATATCGCCAGATAAAACAGTCTGCATAATCTGTGAAGGCTTTGCCGCAAAAGTCAGGATTGTTTGTTGGAATTCCCGACTGTTGCGGCAAAGGGTGGTGTCTTAAATTGATCGATTTACTCTGCGTCCTCCGCGTATCTCAGTGTTCTCTGCGTTAAACGGCAACTCAAACGCAGAGGGCACCGAGATACGCTGAGAACCGCAGAGAAGAGTTTTCAAATTAAGACACCATCCGGCAAAGCCATCTGTGGATAAACAGCACTTCTTTGTGAGAATCTATCCGTCAACTTTCGCCACTGGAGGTCCCTCGACTTGCGATTCAAACTTCTGCCACTTGCTCTCCTAACCGTCGTTTCACTGACGAGCGCCGCGCTCGCCCAGAACAACGCCGCCGCACTCGCCAGTCTCCCTGAAGCAGACACGCTCATCTACATCAGCCCGCAACGCATCATCAACGAAGCAGCACCGCGCGTGATGTCGCCCGCCGATCTGACGAAAATGCACAATTCGTTTGCCGACATCAAGAAGTCAGCCGGCGTCGATCCGTCCGGCGTCGAGTATCTCGTGCTTGCCGTGCGCTTCAACAAGCCTGCCGGCGATCTGAGTTTTGTTGCGCCAGACGTGATGGCCGTCGTTGGCGGTGACTTCAGTTCCGAATCACTGATGACGCTGGCACAGCTCTACCTGCAAGACAAGACACGCGTTGAGAAGTACGGATCGAAATCGATCACGATAATGAAGGTCGATCCCATCGTCGCCCAGGCCGAGAAGACTCCGATACTGAAAGCATACTCCGAAGTCGGCATCGTGCCGCTGAGTGCAAACTCGATCGCGATCGGAAATCTGCATTACCTTAAGTCAGCTATCGATGCGGCTGAGGGCAACGGAAGGATCAGCGCTGCCACACTCGAATCGTTGTTGCGCGATCCGAATGTGCTCGCGTCTGCTTCAGGCGCGCCGCTCGCCGCAGTCTTAAAAAGCATCGGCATGATGGGACTGGAAAACACCTCGCGTCCATCGCACTGCGACACGCCTTTTGGCAACT
>DATNDM010000060.1:0-8538 GCA_035553235.1 Pyrinomonadaceae bacterium
ATACAAGTTTCAATTCAAAGAGTCTGATTCTTTGGGAAGCGCAACCGTCGATCTCGGTAACTTCCGGTATCGCGAATGGCGAACTGATAGCTGCCCAGCGCGATGAACTGGTCGTGCAGTGCGGCCGGCGGACCGCCCTGCGCGTGCTCGAGGTCCAGCCGGAAGCGCGCAAGAGAATGGCAGCGCGCGATTTCATCAACGGCATGCGTCTGAAAGTTGGCGACCGTTTTGGTTAAGTCGAAAGAAATCTCACCGGCGCGTCTCGCTGCGTTCAGAATCCTCCTGCAGGTCGAAACCGGCGCGTTCTCTTCAGTTCTGCTGGCCGCTGAGGAACCACGTCTAAAACCCGCTGATCGCGCACTGTGTCATGAGCTTGTGCTCGGTGTGCTGCGTTGGCAGTTATTTCTGGACAAGATTGTCGAACACTTTGCCAGGCGACGGGTTGAGAGTTTGGATCAAGGCGTTCGGATCGCGCTGCGGCTCGGGCTCTACCAGTTACGGTTTCTCACGCGCATTCCGAACTCTGCGGCAGTAAATGAATCGGTGAGTTTAGTGCGCGCGGCGCGACTGAGCTCAGCGACGGCGTTTGTAAATGCGGTCTTGCGGCGGGCGGTCCGCGAGCGCGAATACGATCCGTCGGCTGAGGTTTCAGATCCGCTCGAGAAGCTCGCGGTGCAGACTTCGCATCCGCTTTGGTTGATTGAGCATTGGGTCGAGTCATTTGGTATTGAAGAGACTGAAGCTTTTGCACGTTCGAACAACACCCTGCCGCCGACGGCGTTTCGCGTGGTTCGCAAGCGCGCAAATGAAGGCGAAGTGTTGGCGCAACTACGAGAAGCAGGTGCGACCGTTGAAGCGTCGCAGATCGTCGCTGGCGCGTGGCGTGTTTCGGGAGCGACAGCGGTCGTGCGTGAACTTGCGTCCGCGGGCTCGATTTATTTACAGGACGAAGCGTCGCAACTGGTCGCTCACGCAATCGAAATCAGACGCGGCGAAAGCGTGCTCGACGCGTGTGCCGCACCCGGTGGCAAGACAACGCTGATGGCCGGCCTCGTGGAAGATGGGGCGTTCATCGTCGCCGGTGATCGCTCGGCGCAGCGGATGGCAACGATTATGGCGACCATGCGATTGCAGGAACTGAACAGCATCACGCCCGTGCTCCTGGACGCGACTGAACAGTTGCCATTTCGCGATGAGAGTTTCGATCGTGTGCTGGTGGATGCGCCGTGTTCCGGGACCGGCACCTTGCGTGCGAATCCTGAGATCCGATGGCGTCTCGAGAAGGGCGATTTTGCGAAGTTCGCGGAGCAGCAGAAGCGGATCGTGAAGAGAGCCGTGGAGGTGCTGAAGCCCGGTGGGCGCCTGGTTTATTCAACGTGTTCAGTTGAGCTGGAAGAGAATGAGGGAGTTATTAAAGATCTCAATTTAAAGTTAATAAGAAAATTAAGAACCTGGCCGCACCGCGAAGGATCCGATGGGTTCTTTATTTCGATTCTCGAGAAGTAAACAGGATTCCGGGATTTGATGGTGTCTTAATTTGAATAATCTTCTCTGCGGTTCTCAGCGTATCTCGGCGTCCTCTGCGTTTGAGTTGCCGTTTAACGCAGAGAACACTGAGATACGCCGAGGACGCAGAGTAAATCGATCAATTTAAGACACCACCGAGGATTTTCAGGATGGACAAGATAGTGCTAGACTTCGCGACTTGGTGGATTTAGTAGCCAGACTTACATCAGTCTTCCGCAGCATCGCAGTCGTCATTGCGATTGCGCTCGTTTTTCTTTTCGGAGTGGCGACCACTGTCTATCTCTCTCTGCGCAGCCCGGAAGTAAAAGTGCCCGACGTCGTCGGCAAAAACAGATTCGATGCGGAGAAGATTCTGGCTGACGCCGATCTCAAGTTTCGCATTCGTGCGACCCGGCCCAGCAACGAAGCACAGCCTGACACGGTGATGTTCCAGTTACCACGCGCCGGCGAGGTCGTGAAGGCCGGTCAAACGGTTGCGATGGACATCAGTCGCCTCGCTAAAGCAGGCGAATCGTCCGAGAAAGTCATGCCCGACGAGCCGGCGGAGAATCGCAACACCAACTCTTCAGCCAACAACAACGAGAACAAACCGAAGCGGCCGCGGCCCAGGAACAGCAACGAAAACGCGAACGCCAACACCAACAGCAACGCGAACAAAGCAACCAACGCAAACAAACCGCTCAACGTGAATCGCGCCAACACGAACACCGGAACCGTGAATGCGAATGCGACTCCGCGCGCGAACGTGAATCGTATCAGTCCGGCGAACGCGAACGTCCGACCAGCGACAGCGAACGACAACAAGCGTCCAACGCCTCGGCCGACTCCGAAGATACCAAATTAGTGAACAGCGACCGCCACATCGACATCGCTCCGTCAATTCTGTCAGCAGACTTTTCCTGTCTCGGCGAGCAGATCAAAGCCGTCGAGCGCGGCGGCGCGGGCGTGTTGCACGTTGACGTGATGGACGGTCATTTCGTGCCAAATATCACGGTCGGTTTGCCGGTCGTGAAGTCGCTTTCCGGTTTCACTCGCTTGCCGATCGACGCGCACCTGATGATCACGGACCCCGGCACGTATGCGACGCAATTCGTGAAGGCGGGCGCGAACATGGTTTCGGTCCATGTCGAGGCAGACGCGCACCTGCACCGGACGCTGATGTCCATCAGGGACGCCGGCGCGCTGGCGGGTGTGGTGTTGAATCCGTCGACGCCCGTAATCGCGCTCGAGGAGGCGTTACTGTTTGCCGACTATGTTCTGGTAATGTCTGTCAATCCGGGTTTCGGCGGTCAGAAGTTCATTCCGCAGTCTATCGACAAGGTGAAACGACTGCGGCGCATGATCGACGAGCGCCAGTTGAACGTCCGCATCGAGATCGACGGCGGCATCGACCGCAAAAACATCGAAAGCGTGGTGAACGCGGGTGCGGAGATCATCGTGGCTGGTTCGGCTATTTTTGGTACACCCGACGCGGAAGCAGCGGTCAAAGAGCTTCGTGACGCAACGGTGCAGTGGGTTTAGCGGCTTTGCACGAAAGTCGCTTTCGGACTTCTTCTCTGTGCAATCTGTGTTCTCTGTGCCTCTGTGGTTAAGAATTGTTCGAAAAAACAACCACAGAGACACAGAGAACACAGAGGTTGCACAGAGAAGAGTTAGGAGACAGAGTTTTCGTGCAGGGTGGGTTTAGGCGGCTTTGCACGAAAAGTAGTCCTGTTGGGATTTGAAGTCGTCTCTGCGGTCTCTGCGTATCTCTGCTATCTCTGCGTTAAATATTCTCGTGACTACAATTACGCAGAGATCACAGAGATATGCAGAGATCACAGAGAAGAATCCGAGAGTTGTAAAAAACACTTTTCGTGCAATGCCGGTTTAGCCAACCGGATGCGCGAAAATTGAATCCGATAGCGGTAAGTCCCGGCCACAAGCAGCACAATTGAATTCTTGACCCTTTGTTTTCATTCATTATTCGAGCATTTTGTGCTTTTTTGTGGCTAGTTTTCTGGAGGTATTCTATGAGTTCTCGCTTTCTAATTCTGGCGGTTTTCTGTGCCCTGATTTTTGGTGTAGCACAAACCGGATTTGCTCAGCAGCAGAAATCCGGCGGCCAGACGGAACTATCCACGACCCAGAGGCTGGACGTCATGTCCTCGAAGCTCGACCTGATGCGCCGCTCGCTCAGCGCGGCGATCAAGGCCCTCGAAGCTAAAACCGATGATAAGGACAAGAAGCCCAACGCTGACGACCCAGTCAGTCGTCTGAAGGGACTCGAAAAAGAAGTCGCTTCAGTGAATTCGGAAGTCAACGACATCCGCTCCAAGAACGACAAAGCCGAGAAGTTTGACGCCACCGCGCTGGATCGGCTCGAGGGCACTGTGACCGAGCTGAATACGCGCGTCGAAAGTAGCCTGCAGGAAACCGCCAGCCTCCGAACTTCGGCCGCAGCGGGCAGTTCCGCAACCACAAAGAAGAAGAAAAAAGGGAAGCTCTTTGGGCTTCTGGGTGGCGGTGAGGACAAGTACGCTGACCTGACCGGCGCCGCGGTTGCCGGACGCGATCGCGTGTTGTTTGAAGAAGCAGCCAAGGAAGTTCGCAAGGGACATCACGACACCGGACGCCTGCTCTTCTCGACCATCATCAACACTTATCCAGATTCACCGTTTCTGCCGCTCGCAAAACTCGCCATCGCCGACTCATTCTTCCTCGAAGGCACGACCAGTTCACTGATCCAGGCCGCGCAGGCTTACCAGGACTGGCTGACGTTCTTCCCGACCGATCCGCTCGCGGACGACGCCAGTTTGAAAGTCGCGGAAGCGGAGATGAGACAGATGGGTCTTTCCGATCGCGACATCTCGCATGCTCGTAAAGCCGAGCAGCGCTTGAAAGTTTTGCTCCAGCAGTATCCGAAGAGCCCGCTGCGAGAGACTGTCGAATCGCGGCTGCACGAGGTCCAGGAAAACCTGGCGATGCATAACCTCCAGATCGCGCGTTTTTACTACGACGTGAAGTATTCGACCGGAAAGGGCGGCCTGAGGGGCTCACAGTCTCGATTGAAAGAAATCGTCGATAAGTATCCGTGTTTCTCGTACAACGACGAAGTTTTCTTCCGTTTAGCGTCGACTTACCAGGCCGAAGAAGAACCGGACGAAGCCGCGCGTTACTATCAGAAACTCGTGGCGGAGTATCCGGACAGCGAATTCAACGAGAAGGCTAAGGAACAGCTGAAAATCATTGGCGCTCCCATCCCTGACAAGAGCACGCCGAACGCGTGTTCGAAGCGGCAGTCGCAGAGTTTTATGAGTAACCTGATGCAACAGGTTTCCGGCCGCGCCGACGTCACCGTCAACAAGAATGGCATCCTGATCAGCAAAGACGGTAAAGAAGGAACTGACTTGATCGACGAAGCCCTTCGTTACAACGGCACGCTGCCGGAGTTGACTACGCCGGACGCGCCCACACAACGCACCGTCAAACCAGCGGCGGCGCCTGCTCCTGATCAGAAGACGAAGGTCAACGGCAACGGCGCGCCCGCAGCAGTCGTAAAGCCTTAAGGAGCTTACAGGTTGGATGCCACCTCGCCAGAAGCGCAGGCGGAGTTAACACGACGGCACAAGTCTGCAGCCACGACCGTGGTGGGCCTGCTGATCGCGACCCTGCTGCTGTCGGTCGTGGCGTTTTTGTCGGATGCATACCTCGTCGACAAGCCCAATCCATTACTCGATATCGGTGTGCGAATCGTCATCCTGATGCTTGGTCTGGGCGCCGTGGTGTGGCGACGGACCAAGTTTCAGCCGATGCGGCTGCAGGACATCGCCGGTTTGGGCGGCGTGACGGCTCTCATAAAAACACTCGAAAAGACTACGGTTCAGCTAGCGCTGCTCGGCGCGGCGATAGCGGTGACGGGCTTTGTCGCGACCCTGATGACGGGCAATGAGCGGTACAGTTACTGGGCCGGCGCCATTGCGGTCGTCGTTTTCATCTACGCCTACCCCACCAAAACCTCCTGGCTCCGCGCCTTATACAGGTTTACAGCAAAAGCTTAACCACGACGGTTCCGTGTTAATCCGGTTTGAGGATTCGTCTAATCCCGGCGTTTAAACGATGTTGTCCAATGTTGGCCGATCTGGTACTCTGGACGTGGCTATGCTGCGTCTGCTCTCAATTGCCGGGCTTCTTCTCATGTTCGCTGGTGCCGCTTTGGCCCAGGAAGCCCGCCTGATCACGTCTGTCCGGCCCGTTACCGTAAACCCGATACCCGCCACGCCCGTCGAACCTAACGACATCGAAAAGCGCGCGTTCGAGGAGACCAATCTGGTGCGCGTGAAAAACGGCCTGCGGCCTCTTACCTGGGACGCGGATGTCTGCCGCATGGCCCGGATTCACTCCGAGAGCATGTGGCGTAACAGATACTTCTCACACGTCACACCCGAAGGCCTGCGCCTTCCGGATCGAGCTCGTGCCGCCGGCATTTTGAAGTTTTCCGTTCTTGGTGAGAATATCGCGCTCAGTCGGGGTTACGGCGATCCCGCGGCCTTCGTGGTCGAACAGTGGATGCGATCGACGAAGCACCGCGCTAATATCCTTTCCTCGGAATTTCGCGCGATGGCTATCGGCAGCTTTGTCGCCCCTGACGGTTCGATTTATCTGACGCAGGATTTCATCACCCGTTGATCACGACGCCCGTCAAGTTTCCTTCCTTCGCAAAAATCAACTGGATCCTCCGCGTTTTGGGAAAACGACCTGACGGCTATCACGAGATCGTGACGGTCCTGCAGACGATTTCACTGCACGACGAGTTGACGATTCAACTCAGTGAGAAGGGACCGCTCAAGCTTACCTGCGACGATCCAACCATTCCCACCGGCTTGCGGGAGAATCTGGTTCTAAGAGCTGTCGAGTACCTGCAGGACGGTTTTCAGCAATGGGTCGGCGCTGAAATACACTTGAAGAAACGAATCCCGGCGATGGGCGGGCTTGGTGGCGCATCGTCCAATGCGGCGGTCACCTTGAAGGCGTTGAACCAGATGTGGCAGGGTGCATACATCGGTCTTGAGGAATTCGGACCTGGGTCTTTGGGCGCCGATGTGCCTTTCTTTTTGATCGGTGGACGATGCGCCGCAACGGGCATCGGCGACGTTCTCACACCGCTTGACGATTGCCCAAAACAGTACCTGATCATCGTCACTCCGAACGCCAAAGTCTCGACCGCGCGTGCGTACGCAGCTCTAAATGCTGCTACCTTGACAACATCTGACTCGGCCTCTATTCTTTCAAGTTCCCTGGCGGACCTGAATTTCGCTGACAGTAGGCAATGGCGTCTGCGCAATGACTTTGAAAGGGTGATCTTTGAGATAGAACCTGAAATCGAGCGTGCTAAAAACGCGCTGCTCGAGGCAGGTGCGTGGAGCGCTTTGTTGGCTGGAAGTGGTTCGAGCGTGTTTGGTGTGTTTGCTGGTAGAGCCGAAAGAAATCGCGGGCTAAGGGACTTGAAATCTGAAGCAGGATGGCGAGTGATTGCCTGCGAAACCATTTCACGCAACGAATATGTTGAGGCCATGAATTCATCGGGAATTCCCCTTTTTACGCTCTCTTAAAACTGCGAAACAGATAAACAGATACTGGGGCGTAGCCAAGTGGTAAGGCACCGGTCTTTGGAACCGGCATTCGTTGGTTCGAATCCACCCGCCCCAGCCAATTCTTGTCACCTCTGAGAAGCTATGGGCACAACCGGCGGCATCAAGATTTTTTCCGGTAATGCGAATCCCAAGTTGGCCGAAGAGATTTGTCGCCAACTGAGTTGCGACATGGGCAAAGCGTATCCGGAACGTTTCTCTGACGGCGAGTTCAATTTTCAGATCGATGAAAACGTCCGCGGCGGCGACGTTTTTCTCGTGCAACCGACGAGCCCTCCGACGGATGCGCACCTGATGGAGTTGCTGGTGATGCTCGACGCTTTTCGTCGCTCATCAGCCGAGCGCATCACGGCCGTGATTCCGTATTACGGCTATGGCAGGTCTGATAAGAAAGATCGACCGCGCGTCCCGATCTCGGCGAAGCTGGTGGCGAACTTGATCACGACCGCGGGGGCGGATCGACTGTTGGCAATGGACCTGCACGCGGCGCAGATCCAGGGCTTCTTTGATATTCCGGTGGACCACCTGTATGCTGCACCGGTTTTTATCGGCTATTATCAGGAGCACCCGCTGCCGAATTTGACGGTGGTGGCTCCCGACACAGGCGGCGCCGAACGCGCGCGCGCCTACGCCAAACGGCTTGACGCGGAACTCGCTCTTTGCGACAAACGTCGCGAGAAGGCCAACGTGGCCGAGGTTATGAACGTAGTTGGCGACGTTCGTGGCCGCAGTTGTTTGATCGTCGACGACATGTGCGACACCGGCGGGTCGTTGACGAAAGTCGCGCGAGCGTTGAAAGACGCGGGCGCCGAACGAATACATGCGTGCTTCACGCACCCGGTGTTTTCCGGCAAGGCAGTCGAGTTGCTGCGCGAGTCGGACATTGAAAAAGTAATCGTTACTAATACGATTCCGCTACGCGATCACGCGTGCGAGTTGGATAAGATAAAAGTTTTAAGTATCGCGCCGCTTCTGGCGAAAGCGATCAAGTCGATCCACGAGGAGACTTCCGTTTCCTCGCTCTTCGTTTAGACGAAGGGCAAACACCTGATGGCTTGAAGAAGACCATCAGCGACCTGGGCCACCACAGTGATGGCAGCCCGGGTCGCTGAAAGTTTGTAAGGAGAAATCATGGCGGAGAAAAAAGAATACAAGGTGCAGGCAAAGGTGCGCGAAGGTCGCGGCAAGAATGATGCGCGGCGGACACGGCGCGATGGCATGGTGCCCATCACGGTTTATGGAGGCGGCGCGGAAACCGTTGCTGCCGTCGCTCCGCTCGCTGAACTCGCTGCGATCCTTCGCTCTGAGGCCGGACGAAACACAATTTTCACGATCGATGTTGAGGGCGGGGGCGCGAGTGAAGGGATGTGTCACGATCGAC